>DASTBI010000054.1 GCA_035712145.1 Candidatus Eisenbacteria bacterium
GGTCCCGCCGAGAGCGGATGACGGGATGACGTCGTAGACGATGTCATTGAGCATCAGGAGCGATTCAACCGCCGCGCTGAACCAGGGCAGCACGTCCTCGACGACGAGGACGGTCGCTCCGGCCTGGTGAATCGGCGCCGAGGCGACCGACTGGTAGTCAGGCGGCGGGGTGGCAGGAGGATGAGCCGGCGTCGAATGACCACCGACCGCGGCGCCTCCCGTTCCTCCGGCTGTGCCGACCGTCCAGGTCAGATCGCTCTCGCCGGTGTTCTGGATCGTCACCGTCCGCGTCGCCATCCCACCCGTGAAGAGCGATGCGGTCAGGCTTGCTGGCGTCACCGCGATATCTGGTGGGACCAGTCCTGTCCCCGTCAGGGACAGCACCCATTCCGCGTGGTCGGGATCGTTGCTCCGCACCGTCAGCGTCCCGGGGATCAGGCCCGCGGCCTCCGGTTGGAACGTGACCATCACGGCCCGCGACGCCCCTGGCGCAAGATCGAAAGCGGCGATGTCAGCGTGGTAGTCGGTCCGCGACGCCGTGACCTCGGAGACCGTCAACAGGTCGGTGCCGAGGTTGCTCACCACCAAGGTCTCGGCGCGAGCGCCGCCGACGAACACTTCTCCGAAGTCGAAGGAGTTTCGTGAGAGCAGGATGTCCGGTGCCCCGGTCACGTGCAGGCTCACGGGCACCGACACCAGGCTTTCGTCCGGATCGTTGCTGTTGATGGCGATCAGGTTCTGGTAGTCGCCACCCTCCAACCCCGCGGCATCCACGTTGACGGCGAGGTCGAGATGCTCTCCGGCGTGAATGGTGCCCGACACCGGCAGGACCGAGAGCCAATCGGGTCGGGACGCGATCGCCACGGCCAGCTGGTTCTGGGCGTACGGCGCGTTGAAGGAGATCGTGAGCCCGTCGTCTCTCACGGCGTTCTGGAACCCTATGGTCGCGATCGACTGCGTGCCTCCCATGTCGAGGTACTGATAGACGATTCGTCCGTTCGGGTAGATCAGGATCTCGAACGTGAACGGCGTCGATCCCCCCAGATACCTCACGTTCCGGTACTCCACGATCATCCGGCTTCCATCGTTGTAGTAGTAGACCGAGCCGGGATCGGTCCAGAGGTCCGCCCAGAAGGCGGCCAGCATGTTCTCGGGCGCGAACGGAGTCGGGAGAGGCTGGTGTGAGAACGGCGCCCCGTCGTTCGTGAAGCTGATGAACCCGTTCGAGCAGATGCGCAGGTTCGAGAAGGTGTTCCCGTAGTACGGGAAGCTGAAGCCGATCGGCACCGGACCGGAGTTCCAGTCGTCGCCCCAGATCGGCACCGGAGTCCCGATGGACGAGATCTCCACCCAGTTGAACGTCGGGCCGCCCGGACTATGGCTGTCCTTCCACTCGTATCCGAACCGGTCGGGGCCGCCCGTGCTCGCGATCACCGCCTCGCCGCGCCGGAGGTCCACTTCCCCCTTGGCGAGCACGGGAACGTTGGTCATCTCGCGCACCTGCCCAGCCCGCGCATTCGCGGTCAGGTTCTCCACCGCGACGTTGAATGTCAGATCACTCGAGCCCGTGTTCTGGATCGTCAGCACCTGCGTGGTTCTCTCTCCGGTGAACAGAGACGCCGAAAGGGACGGCGGCGACACCGCGATATCGGGAGGGATCAACCCGATTCCAGACATGGCCACCGAGAGCAGCGCCTGATCCGGGTCGTTGCTCTGGAAGCGCAGCGTCCCTGCGAACGGCCCGGCGCTCCCGGGGTGGAAGGTCACCGCCACCTGCTGCGCGGTGCGCGGGGCCAAGGTCATCGAGGACACGCTGGGCGTGAAAACCGGATTGTCGCTGGCGATCGACGTCACCTGCAGGGCCTCGCTGCCATTATTGCGGACCGTCAGGGTCATCTGACGAGACTGACCGACGAACAACGCGGCAAAATCGAGCCGGTCGGTGGTTCCGCCATACCGCAGCCGCACGATGTGGCGGTTGGCGCTGCAGAAGACGTCGACGGGGGGCGTGTTCTGGACGACCACGTCCACGACTCCATCCGCGGCGAGCAACTGAAGGAATCCAGCGCTCAGCGGGAAGCTGCCGGTCGCCGTCAGGCAGTCGGACCCCACGCTGCCCACCGATCCCACGGTCGTGCTCTCGGCGATGGCGGTCGCAAGCTCGGACGCGTCTCCGTAGTCGCCTTCCGCGATGAGCTCGAGCGAGCCCGACGCGCTGGTGGGAACGGGCGACGTCACCAAGAGCCGGTGCGTCGTCCGCGCCCCGGGCGCTTCATAGGATGATACGGACTCGAGCATCGTGGGATCGCCCTCCACCTGGATGTTGGGCGCGCCGATCACGGTGAGGGTCGCCGGCACCTCGAGCACGGAAGTCACCGGGTCGTTGCTCGACACCAAGATGCTCGACTGGTACGTGCCGCCGAACAGCGTTCCGGCGACAAAGCGCGCGCTGACGTCCATGGATCCAGAGGGCGGCACGACGCCGGTCGTGGGCGTGACGGTCAGGAAGTCGGAAGAGTCGAGGAAGCGGACGAAACCGGTTCCCCGTTCACCTTGCGCGAAGTAGATGCCGCGCTGAGATCCGGAGAGCCACGCCAGACCGCCGTCGTCCACGGAGAAGAACGAAATGGTCGACACGCTCCACGTGCCGGAGTCGATCGAGTACCGGTAGAGATTGTTTCCGCCGTAGCTGCCGTAGGCGAAATACTCCCGGGCCGAAGGATCGATGGCGGCTCCCGCGACGGCCCCGCCGGGCATCGGGGGCAGAAGGGTCCAGGCGTTGCTGGCCACGTCGTAGGTGGCAAGAGCATTCGACCCGTTTCCCTGGTGTCCGAAGAGTTTTCCGGACAGATACTTCAGCGCGCCCCAGGGCTCGAAATAGAAGGGCGCGGGGGTCAGATCAGCGATGCTCGTGGTCGCGGGGTCGTAGCGCACCATGCGCGAGCCCACGGCCAGATAGAGATACTGACCTCCGTCGCTGGCGATGTTGGCGGTCCCTTCTCCCAGCGGACTCGGCACGGTCGTCCAGGTGTTGGTGGCGATGTCGTAAACGCCCATGCCCCCGGATATCCCGGCGTAGGTGGTGTAGATACGCCCATTCAGCAGTGCCGCGCCTCCATTGTTTCCCGCCGAGATGGGAGCGTTCGCCAGCACCTCCCACGTATCGCTCGAAGCGCGGTAGCGATAGAACGGCGTGCCTTGATTGGATTGGGCGTAGATCACTCCGGCGGACGGATCACCGACCACGCAGGTCAGCGGTTGTGGACTCGCATGGCGCGCCGCCATCTGGGCCGCCGCCGCCCTGAACCGCGGCTCACGGCTCTCCGGCATGTGCGTCACCTGTGAGGTCCTGGGAGGCGAGTTGTTGCTCGAAACTCCCGGCGGTGACAGGCCCCCGAAAGGCACCCGTCCTGCACCGCCAAGTCCCGGGGTGACATCGAGCGAGAACGTGAGCGGACTCAGCCCGGTGTTGAGGATCCGGAGCGTCTGCGTCTCTTCCCCTCCTTCGTTCAACGTCGAGGTCAGGGACGAGGGTTGCACGCCCACCGCCGGCGGGTTCAGGCCAGTTCCGGACAGCGCGATCGAGATCAGCGGCTGATCCGCATCATTGCTCTGGAGTCGCAACGTTCCCGTGAAGTCCCCCGCGCTCCCCGGGTGGAACGTCACCACGAGCCGATGTGTGGCGCGCGGGGCCAGCGTCAGGGCCGACACGCCCGGCGTGAACTCCGCACGGTCGCTGGTGATCGAGCTCAATTCCAGAGGGGCGCTGCCGATGTTTCGGATCGTCAATGCCAGGTCGCGGCTCTGTCCCGTGAAGATCGAGGCGAACTCGAGCCGGTCGGCCGGAACGTCGTAGTGAAGTCGGACCGTGTGGCGATTGACCGGGCAGAAGACATTCACGTCGAGCGTGTTGTTGACCGTTACGTTCACCACACCGTCCGCCGCCAGGGACGACAGGAGCGCGGCGCTCAGCGAAAAGCTGCCGCGCGCCGTCAGGCAGTCGACGCCGGCGTTCCCGACCGACCCCAAGGCCGTGCTCTCGGCGACCGCGGTCGCCCTCTCGACCGTATCTCCATAGTCACCGTCCGCGAGCAGCTCCAGAGAGCCGCCGAAGCCAGGCACCACGGGCACCGCGATCAGCAGGTGATGCGACGTCTGTGCCCCATCGATGCCGTAGTCCACCGCCGACTCCACCATCACCGGCTCGCCGTCGACCCGAATGTCGGGAGCACCGGTGACGTGCAGATGGGCCGCCACCGAAAGCTCACTCTCGTCGGGATCGTCGCTGGAGAACACGACGCGATTGTCGTAATCGCCGCCGTCCAGGCTGGTGGCATCGAAGGTGACCACCACGCCGAGCGAGCCCCCGGCGGGAACCACCGCGGTGTCGGGATCGGCCGAGAGCCACTTCGTGACTCCCGAGCTCCAGAACGCGGCGTTGTGCAGGATGAGCGGAATGTCGCCCGTCCAGTAACCCGAAGCGGCGACGAAGATGTTGACGGCGGCCACCCGCGAGCCCTTCGTGGCCACCATGGGCTCGCCATTCGTCCAGCTCGCCACCAGCTCGCTGCCGATGGCGAGACTCACGTCACCCAGCAGATTGCCGGAAGCGCTGGCCACGCCGGCCATGATCGGGTGCGTGGCGTCGAACGTCCCGAGGCTCGCCCCTGGAAGAGGGCCGGATCCAGGCGGAAACGGCGAGTAGCCTTCGGTCAGGAATCGGCCCTGCGGAACCCAGCCGCTGATGAACGAAGCCAGGGTGAGGACCACGCCTCCACCGCTGTCGACATAGTCCGCGAGCACGTTGCCGACTGCGACGGGATCCGTCCACGGAAAGTTGGCGCCCACGATGACCGAGTTGTAACCCTGGAGCTGACTCAAGGTCGGGGCGCCGGTTCGGCCGTCGAATTCGTCGACCACGGCGATGTCCGGGAATCCCTGGAGGAGCGCACGCATCTCGGACATGTCGCCGGTGTGGAGAAGCAGGATGCGCAGGCTGCCCGAGAAGATGTTGTCGTAGCGACTCGATTCCGGAGCGTAGGCCGGACGTGTGCCGCTCGTGCCCTGCGCATAGGCCGTGGTCTTCACCGGATACGCCGGCGGGGTCTCGACGCTCGCGACGACCGAAGACGCCGGGTTCGGAAGCGTGAAGGTGCGCAGAATCCGTGGCGCCGAGCTGACGCTGGCCGCCTCGGCCACGGCTTCGATCGTGACTCTCAGGTTCAGCTCCGCCGTCCCGGTGTTGGTGACGGTCAGGGTGCGCGTGGCCGTTTCCCCGGTCAGCAGATCCGCCGACACGGCGCCTGGGGTGACGGCGATATCCGGAGGGGGCAAGGTCGTCGCGGTCGCCAGGTTCGAGATCGGCGAAGGGTTCCCGAACTCGTCGAATGCCTTGACCGCGAAGTAGTAGCTGGTGGAGAAGGCCAGGTTGCCGACTCGCATCTGCTCCGTGCCGCCCGCCGCGACCGGGCGCGGCGCGCCGGTGGCGAGCGAAGCCGCTTCGAAGTTGGCTTCGTCGATGGGCGCGGTCGAGTAGCGCACTTCGTAGCGGCTCGCCGTGCCCACCTCTCCGTCGTCGCCGGTCGCGGTCCAGCTCAGCGTCACGCGCGTCCCGTTGGGCTCGAAGGCATGGAGATCCGAGATCGTTCCGGGCGGAAGGGAGTCCGGAATGGCGATCGTGTTGAAGGCATTGAGCCGGCCGCCGGTGGCGACTCTGCCGGATAAAGAGGAAAGGGTGTCGACCTTGCTGAGGAGCAGCGCCTTGGCGTCCGCCCCGCTCATCCCCGGGAAACGCCCCAGGATCAAGGCGAGCGCTCCGGTCACGTGCGGCGTCGCCATCGACGTGCCGCTGTTGTAGCCGTAGCCCCCGCCGGGCAGCGTGCTGTAGATGTTCTCGCCCGGCGCCGCCAGATCGACCGTGGTGCGGCCGAAGTTGGACCAGAACGGCAGACGATCGAACGCATCGCTCGCCGCCACGGCGATGACGTTGGGGACGTCGTAATTCGAGGGGTAGTTGGGGAAGACATCGTTGTCGAGGCCGGAGTTGCCGGCCGCCGCGACGAACAGGACGCCGGCGCTGTCGGCGGACTCGAGCGACGATTGCAGCGCCGCGGACGCGCCACCGCCGCCCCAGCTCGCGCTGATGACCCGAGCGCCCATGGCCACCGCGTAATCGATGGCGGAGACCGCGTCGGCGGTGGAGCCGAACCCGCCGCCGTCCAGGAACTTGAGCGGCATGATCTTCACGTTCCAGTTGACGCCCGCCACGCCGATTCCGTTGTTGCCGATCGCTCCCACCGTTCCCGACACGTGGGTGCCGTGACCTTGATCGTCGATGGGATCGTTGTCGCGGTTCACGAAGTCCCAGCCGCGCACGTCGTCGATGAAGCCGTTGTGATCGTCGTCGAGGCCGTTTCCGGGGATTTCACCGGCGTTCGAGAAGACGTTCGCGGCCAGGTCGGGGTGCCCCCAATCGATCCCGGTGTCGGTGATCGCCACCAGGACATCCGAGCCCGTGAGCACGTCCCACGCGAGCGGGGCGTCGATGTCCGCTCCGGGAAGGCCGCCGGTCTGCCCTGTGTTCTGGAGTCCCCAGAGCCGGGAGAAGTCCGGATCGTTCGGCGTGGTCGCGACGATCCGATAAACGTAGTTCGGCTCGATGTACTCGACCTTGGGGTGCGATCGGTAACGAGCGATTGCCTGATCCACGCTGAGCTTCGTGATTCGAAGATGCTCGCCCCGGCGCCCCGGGAATCGGCCGATCGGAGACCCACCGAGATCCGTGACGATCGCGTTGCGCTCCTGAGTCTTGGCGCCGCGCTTGAACTTGATGATCACCTCGCCCGGTTTGGACGGGTATCCGCTCGATCCTTGAGCGGCAAGTGAGCTCGCGCAGAGCAGTCCCAGGAAAACCGCGATCGAGGCATACCAGCGGCCAGGCTTCTTCATGGGGAGCATCCTCCAGCTCGGGTGCTCGCTCATGAACCTGGAGCGAGGGCCCAGCGATCCAGCTGAATCGTGTGACCGTTCATCAGCGGCGTCGCTCGAGAGACGCAAGGGTGACGCTCGGGGCTTCCACGATGCCCCGGCGCCTTGGGCAGTGCTCGGACCGTGCGCGTTTGGCGAGTGGCGCGAAACCAGGCGGGGCGCGACAAAGAGCACGAAGCGATGCGCGGCGCTGGAGAGGCGAGCCTTGGATCGTCTACTGACGTGCCACTCTGTTCGAAGGATCTTGCGAACCGGCAAGATTAACCGCCCGCTTGTCGCCGGAGTCAATGGCAAAACAAGAGGCTGGTGCGCGCTTCACGCGAATGTTCACATCCAGGGGCTGGACGAATCAGTTGCGGATTCGCACCAGCCTCAGGCAGCGAACCTGTCCGTTCCACGAAAGAAGCGCGAAAAAGACGCCGGTGCCCACGCCACGACCGGAGCGATCGCATCCGTTCCACGCGGCGACCCCCGGACCGGCCGCGGCCACGCCGTCGAGAACGCAGGCGATCACGCGGCCTTGGAGATCGTGGATGGTGATCCGTACCCTGCCGGAGCTCGGCAGCACATACTCGATGCGTACAGTTCCACCGAAAGGGTTGGCTCCGGCGACTCGAATCCCGAACTCGGGCGTCGGCGTCTCGCCTTGGGCAACGGCGACGGTCGAGAGCGCACAAACACCCGGGCTGTAGCCGCCAATCGTCCACCCCGACCAGTCCTCGCTGGTCTCGTCGTGGCCATTCACGCCATTCCCACCACTCGAGACCTCGCTCTTTTCGAAGAGGCTGGCCCGATGGATCGACGAGCCTTGCGGCGAATCGGGGGCGGGAAGCCCCGTCCCCAGATCGTTGGCGAAGAAGCTCGTGTCGAGGTTGGGGTCGGGTCCGTCGATGCCGAACGGATAATCCACGTCCTTGTTGGGGATGAACGTCGTGGTGAGCCAGCACGTCCAGTCGAGGTCCCGGGCCAGGTCGCCGGCTCCGTCCCAGAAGACGAGCCCCACGCATTCCCCGTTGTTGGCCATGCTCAGGGTTCCCGAAGGGTTGCTCCCCCAGGGAATCATGTCCGGCACGCCGTCGGCGATCCCGTCCTGCGTCACTTCGAGCAGAGTCTGGCTGCCGGGTTGAGCCTGGAAGTCGGCGAGGCGATTGATGGGAAAGAACTCGGCGAGGAAAGCGTCGCTGTCCTGACAGACGACCAGAACCTCTCCCGAGCCGATGCTGAGCGACGGGAAGCGATAGATGAAGTTGTTGAGTGTGATCGGCGAAACCGGCCCGTTGACCAGGTAGGGATAGGCATCCTCGTCGCCGACCAGCCAGACGCCCGCGAGCGAAACGCTGCCGGCGTCCGGATTGAGGATCTCGACGAACTCGGACGTCGGGCTCGTCTCGTCGACCGTGTCGTAGCCGACCTCCGTGATCAGGAGATGAGCCTCGGCCGAAGGAACGAAGCCGGCGCCGGCCAGCCAGGCGACCACGGCCAGGAAGAGCGAGCGAGACGTCAAAGGATTCCCTCGGGACACACAATGGAACCGCAGACCATGACCCGAGTGAATTCTAGCAACGCACCGCAGGAAATTCCTCGACACCATGGCGGGACCTCGCTGCGTGGGTTGCGGGACGCAATCTTCAACGCCGTGACCGTGCGCGCTGCCCGGTGGCGGAATCCCGGTTGAAGAATTTTCAGGACCGAGGAATCCATCCTCTCGTGGAAAAACGCTTCCGTCGCCGAAGGAGACGTGTGTAGCGTCGAAGCATTGGAAGAGCAGCCACGGATGGGTGCGAGTTCGAGCGTCTCAGGGAGGCGAGACCGCAGCGGCCATCACTTCGGAAGGAGTTCTCCTCATGTCGAAGGCAAAGAATCCCATTCCCGAGGGCGCCCATACCATCACCCCGCATCTCACCGTCAAGAACGCGAGCCAGGCGATGGAGTACTACAAGAAGGCTCTGGGCGCGACCGAGCTGAACCGCATGCCAGGGCCCGACGGAAAGATCATGCACGCCGCGATGAAGCTTGGTGATTCGATCTTCTTCCTGAACGACGAGATGGATGAAGGCTTCAAGGCGCCGCGTGCCGGTGAAGCGCCGGTCGTGATCCATCTCTACGTCCCTGACTGCGACAAGATCTACAACCAGGCGGTCTCGGCGGGGGCCACGGCGACGATGCCGCTGGCGGACATGTTCTGGGGAGATCGCTACGGCGTGTTGACCGACCCCTACGGACACACGTGGGCGGTGGCCACACGCAAGGAGGATCTGACGCCGAAAGAGATGGAAGAGCGCGGCCGTCAGTTCATGGCCCAGCAGCGCTGAGCCCGCCACCGACGAGCAAGCGCAGCGGGTCTCTCCGCTGCGCTTCCTCTTTTCCGGTCTACGCGGTCCTGGTGCTGGGAGCGGGACGCAGCCGGTAGCGCGTTCCGTCGCGCTCGCGCTCCATGTGATCCCAGTCGCAAAGCCAGCGCCTGAGCAGCGCCCAGTCGCCGAAGGTGTGCCACTCACGCAGGATCTCGTTGACCTCGCGCTCTCCGTACTCACGGCCCGGCTCGAACGCGTCCGCCAGATAGGCCAGGGCCATGCGCTGAACCTTCTGCCGCACCGGCCACTGAGTCAGGCGCCCTTCCTCGTCGACGAAGGGACGAAGCTCCCGGGGTAGCGCTGCGCGCTCCATCATGACGAACCTCCTCGAAGTCGTCCCGGAGCTTAGCCCAGCTCGAGGTGGACCCGGAAACTCGCACCTTTTCTATGGAGACGCGGGGCGGGTGGGTCGATAGTCCTGCCGGGAGGCAGCCATGAAGCCATCCGATGCCGCTCTCTCCTTCCGCCCGTCGTTCGAGGGAATGCTGAGCCTGGACTTGCCTCCGGATTGGCACCAGCGCATCCAGGCGCGGATCGACGAGGGCTTCCTCGTCCCCGGAAGGAAAGCGCGCGCGAACTATCGCGTGACCGCGGCCGGCCCGCATCAGCTGGTGTTCGAGGCCGGAGATTTCGCGACGGCTTACGCCATCGGGCTCAATCACGTCGAGCTGTGGCTCACCGGGAAGTCACTCGCCTATCGCGTGAGCTTCGCGCGCTGGAATCGCTACGTCGTCGCCCACGGCGCACTGCTGGGCGTGGCGCTCATCCTCGCCTCGTTCCATCCAAGCCTGAGAGGGCAGATCGACTCGCTGGCGTGGATTTTCTGGCTCATGGTCGGCTTCTGGTCGCTCGCCTGGCCGTGGATCATGACCGCCATCCACCGTCCCTTCGCTCGCCGCACGCTCGAGAGAATCCTGCTGGAGGAGCTCGAGCACAAAGAGCCTCCCAAGGCCCACGCCGCCTCGTAGCCGCTCAGCCGAGCGAGATGCATATGCCGGCGCCCAGAGCGAGCACCAGTCCCGCCGCCTGGAGCGGACTCCAGCGCTCGTTCAGCATGACCCGCGCCAGCAGCACACTGGTGGCCGGAGCCAGCGACACGAGCGCGGCGACGAGTGACAGCGAGCCCCGAGGCACGGCGGCGACGTAGGCGAGATTGGCGAGCGAATCGAGGACCCCGGTGACCAGCGACATCGGACGATCCCCCGGCGCGGGCATGAGCGGCTGCCGCCGGGCCATCAGCACCACGCCCAGGCAGACGATGCCGGTGATGCGCGCCAGGACGAGCGGCCAGAGGCTTGCGCCGCGCTCGATGCGTCCGAGAAAGACGAGGAAGAAGCCGAGGACCGCGCCTGCGATCAACGAGCGCACGACCGCGCCGCGAATGTGAATGGAGCGCTGCGCGGAACGCTCATGAGCGTGGGCTCCCTGCGCGAGCAGCACGATCGCCGGCGGGGCGAGCGACAGGCCGGCCACGGCGATCCACCCTGGACGCTCGCCCAGCGCCATGCCCACCACCACCGGAAGCGCCAAGCCGGTGATGCTGAAGATCGGCGAGGCGACGCTCATCGGTCCGATGGCGAGCGCGCGGTATGCGAGCATCGCGCCGATCGCGCCGAAGACGCCACCGGCGATCGCCCAGCCGAGGTCGGATCCGCGCGTCTCCCCGGGCGCGAGCGGCATGCCGGCGAACAGCACGGCGAGCGCCGAGAACCCGGCCAGATAGGTGACCGCGAGGGCATGGCTGCGGCGTGAGGCGAGTCCCCCGCAGAAGTCGGCGCTCCCGTAGAGAAGCGACCCCAGGGCAGCCAGGAGGTAGGCGGGATTCACCGCGCAGAACCTACCCGCAACGGAACGGGACCCAAAGTCATGCCCCGTCTGGACGACCGAGGCAGCCAGGAGAACCCTGAAGTCCCGGTGTCCAGGCGCCGATGACTGTCGAGGACCGGACCCTCCTCGCTCGCCCTCGCGCGTGCCGGTGACGATGAACGCGCCAGTACCTCTCGTGGCCGCTCGAGGCGCGCTTGACCCCCAACGATCCGAGGGACCTGCCGTGCTGACTTTCGCGAAGAACCAGTGGACCGAATGGGCCCGTGACTGGGGCCTCGCCCATTACCCCCAGAAAGGCGTGTTCCAGCGCACCGAGCACGTGATCGGCGAGCGCAAGGGCCTGTTGATTCGCGCGGGCTGGGGAGCGAACGAGAATCCCGGACTGGTGGTTGCCATCCGTTTCCCGTGCGTCGCGGACCTGGGACGCCTGAAGCAGGCGCTGATCGATGATTCGACGCTCGACATCCTGCCCGGCAAGGGGAAAGGCCGTCGCAAGATGGGGGTCGAGGACACGGGCAAGAAGACGATTCGCATCGGTGAGCAGCCCGAGTTCCACCTCTCCGACACCTGCCTGCTGTGGCACCGGAGCTTCGCGTTCCGGACGCCAAAGACGGCCGAGGTCCAGGCGTGGGTGGACGCACTCGTCACGGCGATCGCTCGCGCCACCCCCGGATTCAACGGGCGCTGCGAGACCTGCGCGACCGGCACCACGCGACAGTACGTCGTCGTGGACGACCTGCCGGCGATGATCTGCTCCGCTTGTCAGCAGCGCATGCAGGCCGAAGGCGACATGGCGGCTCGCGCCTACGAGATGAAAGAGGCGCGCCATCTGCCGGGCGTGATGCTCGGCCTCGGGGCCGCGATCGTTGGCGCCGTGCTCTGGGCAGGAGTCGCGGCGCTGACCGGGCGCATCTTCGCCATTCTCGCCATCGGCATCGGCGCGCTGGTCGCCTGGGCCTATCGCGCGGGGGCCGACCGCGTCGACATCGCCGGCCGGGTGATCGCCGCGGCGCTCACGGTGGTCAGCGTGGTGATCGGCGAGATCCTGCTCTTCAGCTGGTGGGTCGCGAAGGCGAATCCGGAAGTCGGGTTCAACCTGGACGCCGGCCTCTACGTCTTCCTCAGGACCTGGAGCGAGAACCCGAAGGACGAGATCATGTCGATCTTCTTCGGGCTCGTCGGCGCCTGGTTCGCGACCAAGGTGCTGCAGAAGCCGAAGCTCAAGGCCACCATCGAGTCCGCTGGGCCGCCGGCCGAGAGCGGGCGCAAAGCGGCCTGATCAGCGGCTGCGGGGCGAGCCGCGGGTCAGCGTGTCGCGGCTCTCCCCAGCCGATAGTGGAGTCGCAGGAAACGCGTGCGCCAGATGCGGAGCTCGTGATCCGCGCGCAGCGTCCCACGCGGATCCACGAAGACGTGGATGTGCTCGATGAGCGACCCCACATAGCGCGCCCAGCCCTCTCCCGGCTCGCGCTCCACATAGAAGTAGAAGCCGGCATCGCCAAAACCCTCGCCGCTCGAGTGGAGCGTCAGCGATCCATCGGGATGCGACTCCGGCCACAGGACCACGAGCGCGTACCCGTTGGGGAGCGGGAACGCCACTTTCACGCAGCCTCCCTCCCTGCACGGCACTCGGGTGATGGCGTAGCTGCCGGCGTAGATGACGGCGCCGTCCGAGAGATTGGTCCGCACCCACGCGCGCCACGGCGCCTGGCCATCCGGACCTTCGAGCGCCAGCACCTGGCTCGAGACGCCCAGGCGGCTGTCGAGCGGTGAGAGCGGGAGGTTCAGCTGCTGCAGGCGGCGGCTGAAGATCGCGGCCAGGAGACCGCCGAAGGGCCGGTACGCGCCGCACCACTCGGACCACACATCGAGATCGAACTCCGATGTGCGCTGGTAGAACGCCGCAACCGCGGGGGCGATGGTTCCGACACGGCAGCGCGGACTCTCGAGCTCGTCGAAGCGCTCGAGCAGGCCGCGCACGCCTTCGTCTTTGCGAAGCCGTAAGCCATGACGCTCGGCATAACGCTCGTAGAAGCGGGCCCCGATGACGTTCACGTCCCCGACCGGCGCCTGGAGCCAGGGCGCTTCGCTCCATCGCACCCGCCGCCCCGTGTGCTGGACCCAGCGCTGAGTGACCCAGTCGCTGAGCCGGCCGCGCCGTCCGCCGAGGTCGGGCGTCTCGATGCGGAAGCTGGGATCGGAACGGCTCATTCGAGGAACCTCTCGCTCACGTCGGCGGAAGGCACCATGCAGCTCTCCCTCTTGCCGAACCACCGGTAGCGGTTGCGGGCAATGGTGCGATAGACGGCATCACGCAGCGGCCTCGGAATCCAGCGCAGCAAGAAGACCAGACGCCATGGAAGCGGCAAACGTCGCGCGACGCCCAGCGCCGCGTCACTGCGGACGCGGCACTTCTCACCCTCGACCAGCACGAAGGTGTCGGCTTCGAGCGGGTCGAAGCCGTGCCGCTCGAGCAGTGCCCGGCCCGCGGAGGACTGGAGCGCGGCGAAGCGGAAGACCCGAGATCGATCGTGTTGGAGGATGAATTGGACCGAAGCGTTACAGAAGTTGCACACGCCGTCGAAGACGACGATCGGATGCGACTCGGTCGGATGGGTCAGCTTCAGCTCCCTGACAGGGCCCAACGATCGCCTTCACGGCGCGCATGGCCTTCGGCTTCGAGCTTGAGCAGGTGAGCGAGCAGCGAGCGCTCGGCGTAAGGCCACAGCTCGCGAGGCGTGTCGGCGTAGGCGCGCTCGACGAGCTCGGCCAGCGCCCCCGGCTGCGGCTCGAGCGCGGCCAGGACCTTCGCCTCGCGCTCCAGCCGATGCGCGATCAGCTTCTCGAGACGCCGCTTCACCCCGCCCTGCGGCGCGCCATGACCCGGGAACAGCGTCTCGGCGCCGAGCGCCAGGAGCCGCTCCAGCGAGCGCAGGTAGCCGGCCATGTCGCCCTCCGGCGGATCGATGATCACCGTGCCGACCCCTCCCACCACGTGGTCCCCCGAGAACAATGAGCGGGTGCGCGGATGGTAGAAGCACAGGTGCCCGCGCGTGTGACCCGGCGTGTGGATGGCGACCAGGTTCCAGTCGGCGATCTCGTGGACCAGCGGGATCCATTGACCGTCCTCGATGGTGAAATCGACCCGCACGTGCTTCGCGGTCTCGGGATGCGCTCCCACCCGCACGCCGTAGCGCTCGCGCACCGCCTGAACCCCCGCCACGTGATCCGGATGGTGATGGGTGAGCAGCACGACCTGCACCTTGCGCTGATCGGTGGCGAGCATCTCGATGAGACCGAAGAGCCGCTGCAGTTCTTCTTCGTCGCCGCTTCCCGGGTCGATCAGCGCCATCTCGCGATCGCCGACCAGGTACGCGTTGCTGTGCGTGGCTGGCGGCAATGGCCGCGTCTTCATCGGCTGGAGCACGATGCCCCACTTGAGCTCGATGCGTCGGACAGGGCGGCCCGAGGCCTCGGGCGACTGCACCATGCGCTGCGGGAGATTCTCCTCACCCTGGGCCAGCGCGATCATGGCGTAGAGCACCGGCGCCGCGAAGGTCTCCGCTCCTTCCTGCCAGCGCTTGAGCGCCGTGATCGGCGAGATCCACTCGCCGCTCGCCAGCTCTCCGACGCGCACGCTCGGCTCCTGCGGACGGGTGAGGCGGGCAAGGAAGAACTCGGTCTCGAAGCGGGTGGCCGCGAACGGCGGACTCACCCAGCGGCCTGCCGGCACCAACGTCGCCTCGCGAAAGCGCCAGCCATGCTCGCGGATCAGCTCGGCGAACGTGGCGCGCCCTTCGAGCAAGCGATCCCGCGCCGCTTCTCGGGACGCCGCGCCTCCGTCCTGTTCGGCGAGCAGGATCCCGGTCTCCTCGAAGACCTCGCGGATCGCGCATACGCGCGCCGTTCGCTCGGTCCCGGGCGCCATCCCTTCGATCTCGATGCTCGCGTCTTCCGCATCGGCCGTACCGCCCGGGAAAGCACGGAACTCCGGCATGTACCGCACGGCTTCGCTGCGCAGGACCCAGAAGGTCTCGAGCGCGGCGCCTTGGCCGCGCAACAGCACGACCGCGGCCGAAGGGCGTGATGGACGAGGATCGGTCACCAAAGGGCCTCCCAGAACGATCACGAAACCGAGCGTGGCAGGCTAGCAGAGAGGCGGCCTCAGGGGAGGTTTGGGGTAGCCGGCGCTGCGGCGCGGGGTTAGCATGGCACCCGCGCTGGAGACTCCCTTGAGTCGACCCCCCAACGACTTCGAAAAGGCGGCGCGCTCGGGAGCGTCCCTGGGGACGATCTCGGTGTTGGTCGAGCGCGCCCGGTCAGGAGATTCGCGCGCCCGCGAGCAGCTCGCGCGGCGCTGCGTCGAGGCGCTCCAGCGGTTTGCGGCCGGCCGGGTCCCGCGCGGCGTCCGTGGCCGGCTCGACACCGACGACCTCGTCCAGCATGCCGTCATGCGTGCATTCGAGCGGCTGGAAACGTTCGAGAGACGAGGGCATGGGTCGTTCCTCGCGAACCTGAGGACCATCGTCCTCAACCAGATCCGCGACGAGGCTCGACGGCTCTCGACACGTGTGCCTCATCAGGAACTGGGCGAGCACCTGCAGCAGCCTGGTGCGAGTCCGCTGGAAGCGGCCATCGGCCGGGACTTCGTCGATGCTTACGAGGCGGCGCTGGCACGGCTCTCGGCGTCGCATCGCGAGGCGATCGTCCTGAGACTCGAGATGGGCTACAGCTACGACGAGATTGCCGAAGCCCTCGGCAGCTCGTCACCCAATGCCGCGCGCATGATGGTGGTGCGCGCGCTGCTTCGGCTGAGCCGCGAGATGGAACCCCATGGCTAAGAGGCCTCCACGACGCGCCGATCCGGTGAGGACACTGAGTCGCATCGCGCGCGCGGTGTCGGACCGTCGGCCCGTGGCGTGGGAGGCGGAGCTCGAGCTCGCACCCGAGATGGCAAGCGCGCTCGATCGGTTGCGGCGCCTTCAGGCGCTGGTTTCGGTGCACGAGTCGGCCGTTTCGACGGTCGATTCGCCTGCGGCCGCGCCGCGCTTTGGGAAACGCGAGAGCGAGCAGACGCCACGTGGCCTCACCGCCTGGGGTCCGCTCGAGATCCTGGAAAGTCTGGGTCGGGGCGGCTTCGGCCACGTCTTCCGCGCCAACGATCCGGTGCTGCAGCGGGAAGTGGCGCTCAAGCTGTGGCGTCGAGGCCGCGACGCGGATCGGCTGCTTCTCGAAGCGCGCACGCTCGCGCGTCTCCGCCACCCGAACCTCCCGGCGGTGCACGGCGCCGACGAGCACGCCGGCTGGATGGGGATGTGGACGGATCTGGTGCGTGGCCGCACGCTGGAGGAGGAGCTTGCCGCCGTCGGCCCTCTGAGCGCGCGCGAAGCGGCGCAGGTCGGCATCGAAGTCTGCCGGGCGCTGAGCGCCGTCCATCGTGCGGGACTGGTCCATCGCGACGTCAAGACCGCCAACGTCATGCGCGAGGTGGACGGACGCGTGGTTCTGCTCGACTTCGGGCTGGCCATCGAGCACGCCGCCGACGCCGATGCCGGAAGGGCCGCGGGGACTCCGTCCAGCATGGCGCCCGAGATCCTGCGTGGCGCTCCCGCCACGGCGGCGTCCGATCTCTACGGCGTCGGCATCCTTCTGTACCGCATGGTGAGCGGTGGTTATCCCTACGAGGGGCGCACGGCCGCGGAAGTCGGCCGCCTTCAGCAGCGACACGAGGGCGTCGGACTGCTCGAGCGGCGTCCCGATCTGCCCGCGAGTTTCGTGAGCATCGTGGATCGCGCGCTCGCGCAGGAACCTGAGGCGCGGCCCGCGGATGCCGAAGCGCTGGAGTGCCTATTGCTCGAGTTCCTGGGAGCGCGGGCCCCGGAGCCACCGTCCGTGGCGCCGTCGCGGCCCGAAGGTCACGCACTTCGAATGCCGCACTTCATCACCCGCTTCATCGGTCGTGATGACGAGCTGGCTCAGTGTCACGATGCGCTGGCGTCGCACCGGCTGGTGACGCTGGTCGGACCGGGTGGGACGGGCAAGACTCGCCTTTCCGTCCGCGCCGCCGAAGCCATGGCCAAGAGCGGCCTCCCCGTGGCATTCGCCGATCTGTCTTCGCTTGGGGCCGCCGCCACCGTGGAGCCCGAGGTGCGGCGCGCGCTGGAGTCCTCTCCGGTGGCCATCGGCGACCGGTCGACGTCACTGGCCATGGCGGTCGGGGACGCACCGGGTCTGCTGGTGCTCGACAACTGCGAGCATATCGCCGAGACGGTGCGATCCCTCGTGCTGAGCCTGCTTTCGAGCTGTCCACGGCTCATCATCCTGGCCACCAGCCGGTCCCCCCTCGGAGTCCCTGGCGAGCGGATGCTGGTGGTGCCGCCGCTCTCTGTCCCTCCCGCCGACGTCTCCGGCTCGGTGGAGTCGGTGTCGGGGTTCGATGCCGTCCGCCTGTTCGTGGAGCGTGCATGCCTGGTGAGACCGGACTTCCAGCTCACCGCTCAGAACGCGAGCGCGGTCGCGGAAGTCTGTCGTCGCACCGATGGCCTGCCGCTGGCCATCGAGCTGGCCGCCGCGAGGACGCGAGCACTCACCCCCGAAGAGATCCGCGATCATCTGGCCAAGGGCACGAGCATTCTCGCTCGCGGCGGCTTTTCACCGAACGCGCGGCACGAGAGCCTCGAAGCAGCCATCCGGTGGACCTACGACACCCTTTCACCCGAGGCGCGCGCGCTGATGGACGGCCTCGCCATCTTCACCGGCACATGGTCCTTTGCCGCCGCGGCGGCCGTCTGCATGAACGGCACGGCGGAGATCGTCGTGCTGGATGCCCTCACCACACTCATCGACCAGTCCATGGTCACGGTGGCGCCCCCTTGCCTCGGCGTCACGCGCTACCGGCTTCTCGACACGCTGCGCGGATTCGCGCGCGACCGTCTCGCCGAGTCCGGCCGGCTCGACCTGCTCGAGCAACGCCACTTCGAGCACTTCCTGGCGCTCGCCGAGGAAGCCGAGCCGCGCCTGTGGGGCCCCGAGCAGGCGTCCTTTTGCGAATGGCTCGAGGCCGATCATCCCAATCTCCAGGCGGCGCTGGCTTGGGCGCGGGGCCAAGCGGGCCGCGAGGTCGATCATCTGAGGCTCGCCGGCGCTCTGGCGCGGTTCTGGACGGAGCGCGGCCACCTGACCAGCGGGCGCGAGGCCCTCACGGAAGCGCTCGCCACGCCGCACGCCGCACGCGAGCCGCTGGCCCATGCGCGCGCGCTGCTCGGAGCCAGCACGCTGGCGATCTATCAGTCCGATGCTTCTCCGGCGCGAGCATTCGGGCTCGAGGCGCTCGAGCGGTATCGCGCGCTCGGCGATCGGGCGGGGATCGCACGCACGCTCGTGACGCTCGGCATCATCGCTCACGAGATCAGCGACTACGCGTCCGCCGAAATGTCGTATCGCGAGAGCCTCGATCTGTTCCGGGAGATCGGCGACGGCCGCGGCGAGGCGCACGTCCTCAACAACCTCGGCGCCATCACCTGGCGCCAGGACCGCTGGGAGGAAGCACGCCGGCTCCACCTCGAGTCGCTCGATCACGCGGAGCCGGCGCGCGACCCGGGATTACGCGCCCTGGCGCTCACCAACCTGGGCTTCGTCGCCCATCATCTGGGCCGCACCACCGAGGCCGCCGCCTGCCTGTCCGAGGCGCTCGCACTGGTGCGCGAGCATCGACTCATGCGCCATGCGGCCTCGACGGTCGAGGTGGCGGCGGCGGTTCTCGCCGAGCGGCACGAATCGGCGCGCGCCGCCCGGCTCTACGCCGCAGCGGGCCAGCACCGGATCGACCTCGGCAACCGGGCGGAGACGGCTTGGCTCAAGGCGCATGAGCCGATGATGGAGTCCGCGGCGCGCGATCTCGGTCCGGAGCGGCTCGAGGCCGAGTCGCGCGTAGGCCGATCCCTCGGTCTGCGAAAGGCGATCGAAGAAGCCGCGCGCGGCCTCGAGCTGGTCGTCTAGAACCCCGGCTGCTCAGCCTTGAGGTGGCCGCGCCGCGCTTCGCGCACCACCAAGGCCTCCATCGCGAAGTACTCGGGCAGGCCGAGCTGATCGACCAGACGTGACGTCGTCCGGTTGCGCTCCTCGACTCGCTGCCAGAACTCGCGCTCGTCGACCCCCGGAAACGGCGCGCGGTCCTTCTGGCTCTGATGCTTGAAGATCGCGCTGATCTTGGTCCGGAGCTCCTTCTCGGAGAGCGGGATGAGCAGGTCGGCTTCGGCCACCGACCATTCCTGCCAGGCCCCGCGGTAGAGCCAGATCTCCGGAGGCTCTCCTCCATAGCGCGCGAGCGCCTGATCGACGGCTTCCGCGCACATGCGGTGCGTGCCGTGCGGGTCCGACAGGTCCCCGGCGACCAGGATGATGTGCGGGTGGATCTCATCGAGCAGGCCCAGCACGAGATCCACGTCCCGCGCGCCAATCGGGTCCTTGCGCACGCGACCGGTCTGGTAGAAGGGCAGGTTGAGGAACCGCGCCTGGCTCGCGGAGAGTCCGAGCACCTCGATCGCCGAGATCGCTTCGACCTCCCGGATCCGCTGCTTCAGCTTCGACACCGCGGCGCTGTCGACCTCGCCTGGCTCCTTGCGCGCGAGGAAATCCCCTACCTCGCGAATCCAGGTCCGCAGGTCTTCGTGGCCGAAGCCGAAGTCGTCGGCGGTGCGGCGCAGGAAGTCGAGGTAGCGCCGCACTTCGTGATCGAACACGGCGATGTTCCCCGAGGTCTGGTACGCGACGGTGACCGCGTTTCCGTTCTGGACCAGCTTGCCCAGGATGCCGCCGGCCGAGATCACGTCGTCGTCCGGGTGCGGCGAGAAGAGGATCACGCGCTTCCCCTGGGGGAGCTTGCTGCGGCCGCGGACCTTGGCGATCAGGGCATTGAAGACCGCGCCGTTCAGCGTCTCCGAGGAGCCGTGCCGCATGAGCAGCGCGCCCAGATGGTGGTCGCGGTAGTCGAGGTCCTCGAGCTTCAGCACCGACTTTCCGGTCACGCCGCTCAGCCATACCACCGCTTCGATCTCGCGTTCGGGGGTCCAGTCCATCTCTCCCAGCGCCCACGGCGTCTTGCGGCGCGTCAGCTCGGCGGCCGCGGGGGCGTCGAGGTACACCGTCGCGCTCGGGTGCTGCTGCAGATACGTGGCCGCCACCGCACGGTCGACTTCGCCTTCGACCGCGCGCTTCACGATCGCGGCTTTGTGCTCGCCGGTGGCGACCAGAGCGATCTCGCGCGATTCCAGGATGGTTCCGACGCCCATCGTGATGGCTTCGGTCGGCACGTTCTCGGTTCCGAAGAAGTCGTTCGCGGCCACGCGGCGCGTGATGGTGTCCAGGGCCACCAGGCGCGTGCGCGATCCCACGCTGGAGCCCGGCTCGTTGAAGCCGATGTGGCCGGTCTGCCCGATGCCGAGAATCTGGAAGTCGATGCCGCCCGACTCGGTGATCGCGCGCTCGTAGTCCCGGCAGTGTGGCTCGATCTGCGCGCGAGGGAGATCCCCGCGAGGGATGTGAATGTTGCGCGCCTCGAGGTTCACGTGGTCGAAGAAATTCTCGCGCATGAACCGATGGAAGCTGTGGAGGCTGTCGGGCGCCATCGGGTAGTACTCGTCGAGGTTGAAGGACACGACGTTCGAGAAGTCGAGGCCTTCCTCGCGATGCAGCCGGATCAGCTCGCGGTAGATGCCGATCGGCGTGGAGCCGGTGGCCAGGCCCAGCACCGCTTTGCGGCGAGCCCGGCGTCGTTCGCGGATGAGATCGGCAATGCGTCCTGCGACGGTGCGTGCAATCTCGTCGTGGCTGTCCTCGACGATGACCGGTATTCGTTCGGGACCTTCACGAACGCCGCGGCTCACCCTGCCGAATCTCGGGTAAATGCCTTACGAGTCACGGGGCGCAGCGTCGCATCATTCAACACCTCGTTTCGAGGGAAATCTCTGACGGCTTCTTGACGCTCCTCGTTTCCGCATCGGAGTAGGGTGATCAGTGCCCCCACGGGTCCGTCCGGTCGACCCCCAATGACCGGTTGCCATCCGAGGAGAGCCCATGCGCAACATCTCGCTAGCAACCGCTTTCCTGGCTGCGTTGCTCGTCGCCGCGGTCGCGCTCGCGGCAAGCGACAAAGTGGTCGTTTCGTTCGTCTCCCAGGCCAGCTCGGGAGTGACCGGCGACCTCACGCTCAACGCACAGTCGGGCGGCGGCACCATGATTCACGGCAGGCTCCAGGGCCTGGAGCCCAATGTCGAGTACGTGACGCAGCACTTCGCCGACGGGGCTTGCTCCAGCTCCCCGGCGACTCAGCTGGTCTCGTTCAAATCGAATCCAATGGGCAAGGCGGTCTTCAACACGAAGACCAGCATGCGCATCGCGGATATGAAGTCGGTTTCAGTGCAGCTCAGGTCGGACATGGCGCTGAAGGCCTGCGCCACCGTCAACCCATAGGAAGAGAGGCCCTGGCCGTTTCGGCCAAGGCCTCGTTCGCGAGCGGTTCGGACCCACTGGGCTCGGAGACTCCAGGCGTCTCCGGGCCCGTCTCTGTTTCAGGCAGCCTTGGGAGCGGAGGCTCGCAGCGCCTTGCGGATGAGCGCCATCGCCTCGTCCACCTCCGCCGCGGTGATGTCGAGCGGAGGGCGGAAGCGCAGGCCGACCGTGCCGCAACCCAGGATGATGGCGCCCTGCTCGAACAGCTTGTCGCGCAGGCGATCGCGCTGCTCGCCGCTCGGAAGGTCCATGGCGCACATCAGGCCGCGACCGCGCACGTTGGAAATGCTCTCGGGGAATTCCTTGGCCAGGGCCTCGAGGCTGCGCAGCAGATGGGCGCCCACGGTGGCGGCACTCTCGATGAGCCGCTCCTCTTCCATGATCTCGAGGTAGCGCTGACAGCGCACCATGTCCACCAGGTTCCCGCCCCACGTCGAATTGATCCGCGACGAGACGCGGAACACGTTCTCAGGCTCCTCGTCCAGGCGGGCTCCCGCCAGCATCCCGCACACCTGCGTCTTCTTCCCGAAGGCCAGCAGATCGGGGCGGATGTCGTCGTGTTGGTGCGCCCACATCCGGCCGGTGATGCCCATGCCGGTCTGCACTTCGTCCCAGATCAGCAGCGCTTCGTTCTCGTCGGCGAGTTGACGCAGCGCACGGAGGAACTCCGGGCGGAAGTGGTTGTCGCCGCCTTCGGCCTGGATCGGCTCCAGCAGGATGCAGGCGATGTCGTCCTTGCGTGTCGCGAAGGCGTCCTTGACCTGCGCGATCGCCGCGGATTCGGCGCGCACCACCCGCTCCAGCTCGGCGGCATCGATCGGGAAGTGAAGCTTGGGATTGTCGATGCGCGGCCAGTCGAACTTCGGGAAGTACTGGTACTTCCTCGGGTCGGCGGTGTTGGTGAGCGAAAGCGTGTATCCGGTCCGCCCATGGAAGGCCTCGCGGAAGTGGAGCACCTGATGACCACGCTCCTCTTTGTATCCCCTGCGGAAGTTGCGGCGGATCTTCCAGTCGAACGCGGCCTTGAGCGCGTTCTCCACGCCCACCGAGCCACCCGCCACGAGGAACAGATGAGGCAGATAGGACGGCATCGCCAGGCGGCCAAAGGTCTCCACGAACTCCGCCATCTCGATGGTGTAGAGATCGGAGTTGGTGGGATTGGTGAGCGCCGCCCGCTGGAGCTTCGCCAGGAAGTCGGGATCCCTCATCCTGGGATGGTTGAAGCCGATGGGCACCGTGGCGAAGCACGAGAACAGATCCAGGTAGGTGCGGCCGTGACGCGAGTCGTAGAGACGCCGGCCCTGGCTCTTCTCGAGGTCCAGGACGAGATCGTAACCGTCCCTCAGCATGTAGCGGGCGATCACTCCGTGGACCTCGACGGACGAGAGTCCGCTGCGCGCGGTCGACGTGGGATTCATGGCGTCTTCTCCTCGGCGCCCGTCGGAACGAAGCTCTCCTCCTTCGAGGTCGAGAGCACGATCACCGTGCGCGTCTGTCGCACTCCTTCGAGCGCGTTGATTCGATGGATGAGCAGCTGCTGCAACGCCTCCATGTCGCGAACCCGGATCTTGAGCAGCAGCGAGAACTCTCCCGTGATGTGGTGGCACTCCTGCACCTCGTCGAGCCCCAGCACCGCTTCCACGAACTGCGGCTCGTGACGCGGATGCTCGATGAACACCTCCACGAACGCTCCGATCCCGGCGCCCACAGCCTTGGGATCCACCACCGCGACGTAGCGCCGCAGGAACCCCGCGGCCTCGAGCTTGTGCAGGCGCTCGTTGACCGCGGCCGTCGACAACCCGACCCGACGGGCGATCTCGGCCTGTGGAAGCTTGGCGTCCCGCTGGACGAGCTCGAGGATTTTCCGGTCCCGGAGATCGAGGCTCTGAGTACCATTCGCTTGAGTCGGCATATCGCTGACTATTATTCGGCATTTTGCCTGTAGTTCAAGAGTTTATTCTATCCATGACTGCACATATGAGCTCTGGCAAGACCGGCGCGCCTCGTCTAGAGTGCCGGACCCTATGGTCTTCGCGATCGATCTCGAGGGCGTCCTGGCGCCCGAAATCTGGCCCATCCTGGGTGTGCACTTCGACATCCCGGATCTCCATCTCACCACCCGGGACCTCGGCGATTTCGACGAGCTGATGCGTCGCCGGGTGGTGGCGACCCGCGAGCGCCAGCTCACCCTGCGCGACTTGCAGGCCGTGGCCCACTCGATCGAGCCCTATCTCGGCGCCCGTGAATTCCTCTCGCGCCTGCGCGCCATGGGGCAGGTGGTGATCATCTCGGATACCTTTCACGAGCTGGCCGAGCCGCTCACCCAGAAGCTCGGCGGGCATAGCCTCTTCGCCAACCGCTTCCAGGTGGACGAGCAAGGCCTGATCAAAGGGTTCAAGCTGCGGATCCGGGGCCTCAAGGAGCGGATCGTCTCGGGATTTCACAGCGCGGGATTCAACGTCGCCGCAGTCGGCGACAGCCTCAACGATCTCTCGATCCTGCGCGCCTGCGACTTCCCCCTGCTCTACCGCCCGGTCGAAGGGCTGCGGGCGCAGTTTCCCGAGGCCACCGTGGCGCTCCACCTCGACGAAGCGCTGGTCGCGCTTCAGAACGCGGCCGTGCGCTACGAAGGCAATCACGCCTGAGGCGGCGGAAGGCTAGTCGCCGGCTCGAGGCGCGATCGCGCGGGCCCAGCGAACGACCATCGCGGTGTCGCTCAGGTCGTCGAGCAGCAGGTCGGGCGATTCCCGCAGGAGATCCTCCCGCGTCCTCGTCCCCGTGGTGACCGCGATCGAGTGAGCGCCCGCGGCGCGCGCACACCGGACGTCCTTCTCCGTGTCGCCCACCACCACGCAACGCTCGGCGGGCACCTGCCAGCGCTCGCGCGCGCGTTCCACCGCCAGGCAGGCCAGGGCGTTGCGGTCCGCCGCCTCGTCGCCGAAGGAGCCAAAGGCGAAAGCGTCGAGCAGGCCGAAATGGCCGAGCTTGAGCCGCGCCATGTCGCGGCCGTTCCCGGTGAGCAGGCCGGACAGCCATTGCGGCTCACGGGAGATGGCTTCGAGCAGCTCGCGGACGCCGGGCAGGACTCTCGCGCGACCGGCCTCGAGCCCGGCCTGGGTGCGGTCCCGCACCACTTCCCAGAACCGCGCCGTCTGCGCGTCGTCGAGCGTTCGACCGTGCCGGTCGACCACGCTCTTCAAGAGCAGCGGGTCGAGACCGCCTGCGAACGCGAAGTCCTCGAGCGGGTCCTCGACACCGAGCACGTGCCGGGCGGCCTCGGAAAAGGCCTCGCGCGCGGTTCCGTAGCTCCGGATCAGGGTGCCGTCGACGTCGAACAGCCACACCAGACGCATACGTTCAGACCTTTCCAATTCGCGGTGACGGCGGCCGAGACGAGCGGCCGGCCATGCTAGCATCTTGCGCTCTCGATCCAGCCTCTCTCCCGCATGTGCCCTTCGATGAGGTTCATCGCGATGATCCGCACGGCTTCCCCACGCACTCTGGGCTTGTCCTTCCTCCTGCTCATCGCCGCCGCCCCGCCTGGTGCTGCGAGTCCGGGAGTTCGGATCGTATGCCCGCCGGCGGCGGTCACGGCGACCGACGACGCCAAATGGCGCGTCGGGATCAAGGTCATCAACGACATGGAGGTGGGCATTCTGGGCGACAGCCTGACCTGCGAGGTCGACGACCTCGATCCGGGGATCACGGGAGCCGGCCGGCACTTCCAGGGAACGACGACCACGGTCAGCCAGGTGATGAAGTCCCTGGGCCACCGTGACAGCACGACGATCACCTTCACCGGCTATGCATCGTGCGACCGCGCGCGCCTCACGTTTCGGTTGTTCGGTCATAGCACGACCGGCGAGCCATACCAGGCCACGTGCAGCGTCGAGACCGCGCCCAGCCTGGTCTCCCGCTCCTTCCCGTCCACGTTCATCGAGGACAAGGAAAAGCGAATCGAGACCGTGTTCATCTCCGAGCGCTGGCCGCGCGATGCCTCTCCCGCGATCCTCCTGGTCCACCCCGAGGGCAGCCATGCGCGGCGAATGCTTCCGCTCGCATGGAATCTCGTGAACGCGGGCTACAGCGTCATGATGGTGAGTCTTCCGGGGTACGGCCAGTCCACGGGTCCTTCAGACTTCGGAGGGCCGGCGACGGTGAGAGCCCTGGGGCTCGCGCTCGACGCATTGCGCCGCTCGCCGCAGGTGGACTCGACCCGCATCGGGATATGGGGAATCTCGCGCGGGGCGACCGCGGCGGCGCTGCTCGCGGCGCAACGACCGCTCACCGCTCTGGTCCTGCAGTCGGGGGTGTTCGATCCCTCGACGGCTTATCGGGCGACCCGCAGCGATTCGCTGCGACGCGCACTCGACAAGGAAGGCAAGTCGAACGGGGGATGGAACGCTCGATCCGCGATCAAGGTCGCCCATCGCATCAAGACTCCTGTGCTCTTCATCCACGGCGAAGCCGACACCGAGGCGGTCGCCAACCAGTCCTTGGATCTCGCGGGCAAGCTGCGAGCCTCCGGTGGCACGGTGGAGATGCAGCTCGTGCCCAAGGTCGGCCATGCGGTGCCCTCCAGCGTGAGCTACCCGTTCGTCACCGCTTTCCTCAAGCCTTACCTCAAGCCGGCACGATAGCCGTGCTAGACTTCCCCCGCTTCGGCGGCTTTGGCCGCCCCGGCGGACCCCATCCATGACCCGATCCCCCTCGCTGCGTGCCGCCTCGTCATTGCTGCTCGGAACGCTTCCGTTCGCGCTCGCGGCAGTGCTCGTGGGCTCCGCGGCGGCCAGCGCACGCGATCCCGGGGCACCCAGGAAGGTGAGGGTTTCGCTGGCCGAAGGCCTGACCGCTCAGGCGCTGGTCAGCGCCGGGCTGGACGTGATCGAGGCTCGCCCCGGCCGCTTCGCCATGGTTCTCGAGTGGCCCGGCGATGCCGAGCGTCTGGCGCGGCTCGGCGCGTCCCGCGAGGTGGTCGACGACGATCCCGGCGCCACCGAGGCGCGTCTTGCGCGCGAGGATCTCGCACGCGTTTCGCGGCCGCGCGGCAAGATGGTGGTGAGCGCGGCGCGCGCCGACGGCATCCAGCGCATCGAAGTCCTGCCGCCTTTCGGCTCGGGGAGCTTCGCCGGCTTCTGGACGCTCGAGGAAGTGAAGATGAAGCTCGACGACCTCGTCGCCTCGGACGTCCAGGACGTGGTGGCCGACAAGATCGATACCCTGGGCTATTCGCTCCAGGGCCGGCCGATCTGGGGACTGCGGATCGCCAGGAGCATCCCCGGTCCGGACACGCGTCCGGTGGTGTTCTACAACTCGCTCACCCATGCGCGCGAGCCCGAAGGCATGCAGGCGCTCCTCTACTTCGCCGACGACATCGTCTCGAAGTACGGCAGCGATCCGACCGCCACCTACCTCCTCGATCATCGCGTGCTCTACTTCGTGCCGGTCGTGAATCCCGACGGCTATCGGATCAACCAGGACTACTACTTCGCCTCCGGCGGCGTGGCGTTCAGCTATCACCGCAAGAACGCGCGCGACACCAACGGCAACGGACTCGTGGACCGCGGCACCGACGGCGTCGACCTCAACCGCAACTACGGGTTCCAGTGGGCATTCAATGACACCGGCTCGAGCCCGGTCGCGAGCGACGAGACCTACCGCGGGCCTTCGGCGTTCTCGGAGCCCGAGAGCCAGGCGCAGCGCGACATCGTGATCGCGCTCGGCCCGCGATGCGGCATGTCGTTCCACACCTACGGAGACCTCATGATCCACCCGTGGGGCTACACGCCGCAGGCGACGCCGGACTCTCTGCGCTTCTACGAGTGGGACGACGAGATCACGCTCGGCAACGGATACCACTCCGGCCAGGGCATCCGCGTGCTCTACGAGGTCAACGGCGAGTTCACCGACTGGTGCTACGGCGAGACGGTGCTCAAGCCCCGGATGTTCGCGTGGACGCCGGAGCTCGGTGGTCCGAGCGACGGCTTCTGGCCCTTTGCGTCGCGCATCCTGCCGATCGCCCGCGAGAACCTGCGAGGGTGCTATTGGGTGGCGTCGATCGCCGGGCCGGTGGTGCGGGTCGAGCGAGCGACGCTCGCCGAAGGGGCGCTGCTCCGCGGGGGCGTGGCGCATCTGACCCTCCGTGCGCGCAACAAGGGACTCTCTCCCACGCCTGGTCCCGAGCTGACCGCCACGCTCGTGTCGCTCTCGCCGGGCGCCCACGTGGTGCAGGGTTCGGGCGGCTTGCCGTCGATCGGCTCGTTCCAGAGCGTCGATCAGCCCGCGGCCCTCGGCTTCGCGATCGCCGCCGACGACACGGTGACGCTCGGGCGCAGGCTCAGGTTCCAGGTGAGCTTCAGTGATGCTGCTGGGTTCTTCTCGCGCGACACGCTCGAGCTCTACTGCGGGGCGCCAACCGTTCTGCTCGCCGACGACGCCGAGACGGGCATGGGCAATTGGAGCACGAACACCTGGGCCACTCAGACCGGGGACGCCTACCGGCCCGGAACGTTCTTCTCGGACTCACCGGCTCTCTATCCCAACAACGCCAACCGCACGTTCACCGCCGGCAGCGCCTACAACCTCACGACTGGAGTCCATGCCTACCTCGATTTCCTGGTGCGCTGGGAGTTCGAAGGCGACTACGACGCCGGCGTCGTCGAGGCCAATCTCTCCGGCAACAACTGGACGCCCGCGCCCGCGCGCGCCTCGGTGCCTGCCGGCACGAGCGGGGAGCAGGACCTTCTCTCCGGGGGCCCGATCTTCGAAGGCGCTGGCAAGCTGTGGCGGCCCGAGCGCGTCGATCTCTCGGCGTTCGCCGGACCGACCAGCTCCACGGTCAAGATCCGCTTTCGGTCACTGAGCGACCAGAACACCAACTTCGACGGCTTCCGCGTCGACTCGGTGCGTCTCGTCACGTTCAATCCCGCGAACCAGCCCGCCCCGGTCGCGGTCGGCGAGACTCCGACCGGGGCGGCGCTCGAGCTCGCGGCGCCATCGCCCAATCCCGCTCGGCAGGCCGCCCGGCTGGCCTTCACGCTCCCGGTTGCCGGCGACGTGCGGCTCGAAGTCCTCGACCTCCAGGGGCGTCGCGTGCGCTCACTGGCGGATGGCCGCTACTCCGCGGCGCGCTACGAGCTGGGCTGGGATCTCCTGGATGCGAGCGGCCGGCGTACGCCACCCGGCCTCTATCTGCTGAGACTCACGACCGGGACGGCGTCGGTGACGCGCCGGCTGATGGTGCTCTGAGGACTCCTGGCACACGCATGAAGCGGCTCATGTGGATTCTCCTGGCCGGGATCGGGATGCTCCAGGCGGGGACGTTGGCCGCCGCCAAGCCGACCCGAACCATCACCGTCTTCGCGGCCGCCTCGCTGTCCGAGGCCTTCCAGGAGATCGGCAAGCAGGTCGAGCGCGAGCACCCGGGCTGGAAGGTGCGCTTCAACTTCGCGGGCTCCAATCAGCTCGCGCTCCAGATCGAGCAGGGCGCCAAGGCCGACGTGTTCGCTTCGGCCGATCAACCCTGGATGCAGTACCTGGCGGAGCGGGATCGGCTCACGGGCGACGCTCTCACCTTCGCCCGCAACCGGTTGGTCGCCATCGTGCCGCGCACCAACCCCGCGCGCATCACCAGTCTGCGGGACTTCGCAAAGCGCGGCGTGAAGCTGGCGTTGACCGGCGAGGTGGTTCCGATCGGGCGGTACACGCGAGAGGTGCTGCGCCGGCTTTCCGAGAAGCCCGAGTACGGCGAAGACTTCGCCCGGCGCACCCTGGCCAATCTGGTCTCCGAAGAGGAAACCGTCCGCGCCGTGGTCACCAAGGTTCAGATCGGGGAGGTCGACGCCGGGTTCTGCTACGTCTCCGACGCACAAGGCCCCGTGGGACGCTATCTCCGGACGTTCGCCATTCCCGAGGATGTCAACGTGCTCGCCGAATATCCGATCGCGTTGCTGAAGTCGGCGTCCTCGACCGATGGGGCGGAGGCGTTCATCGATGCCGTGCTGTCGACCGAAGGACAAAAGATCCTCGTCCGCTACGGCTTTCTCGCCGGCTGCTGACGACTCACGAGGCCGGCTTGTAGACGCGGTTGGGCTTCCCCTCGCTCCAGGGGTGATAGCTCAACGCCCGATGCACGCGCTCCGAGAGCGTGGGATGCGAGTAGAGCGCGAACCGGATCCAGGCGGGAGGCTCGGGATTCGACTTGTTCTGCGCGGCGAGCTTCAGGTAGGTGCGCGCCCCGGCGTCGTTGTCCCTCGTGATCTCGAGCGCGTAGACGTCGGCCTCGGTCTCGATCGCGCGAGACACGCCGTTGGAGATCGGCTGGGACAGGAACGCCACCAGAGAGATCAGCGTCAGCAGGAGCGGCAGTGACGCGGGATCGTGGAGCTCGTGGAAGCGCCAGCGCTCGCCGAAGCGGCGCACCGCCCATCGCCCCGCGATGGCCACCAGCCACATGAACGCGAAGCTCCCGATCGCGCTGGCCACGATCCCTTTCCAGATGTGGGCGAGCTTGTAGTGGCCCATCTCGTGCCCCATCACGAACAGGATCTCGTCCTCTTCCATCCCCAGGAGCATCGTGTCCCAGAGCACGATGCGCTGCGATACCCCGAAGCCGTTCACGTAGGCGTTGTAGGTCTTGGTCTGCTTGCTCTTGTCGACCTCGTACACATTGCGCCCGGGGATTTCGGCGCGCTCCGCGAGCTCGAGGATCCGCGCCTTCAGGCGCTGGTCGCGCAGCGGCCGGAACTCGTTGAAGAGCGGATCCACGACCAGCGGCTGGATCAGCACCGCGCCAACCGTGAGCGGCAGCGTCGCGATGGCGCACCAGAGCCACCAGCGGCGCGGGCTCCTGCGGATGGCCACGTAACCGAGCGCGACCACCGGCACCACCCCGAGGAAGACGATGCCCACCAACGCTTCCTTGAGGAAGTCGGCGAGCCAGGCGCCGAAGCTCTGCGTCGAGAGGCCGTACTGATGCTCGATCGCGAACTCCGCATACCACGACAACGGAAACGTCAGCACCAATGTCACGAGGATGAAGAGCGTGAGCACCACGAGGAGCTGGAGCCAACGCGAGCGCGAGAGCCGCGCTGCCACGTCACGCATCTTCGCAGCGAGCCCCGTGAACAGGACCAGAGCGCCGACCAGGAAGGCCGCGGCCGGCTCGATGAACGTCAGTGCGACGCGGGTCGTCCAGTAGGCGCGGTTTTCCGGCGTGAAGCCGGCGCGCATCTCGGCCAGGTAGTCGCGGGGCGGGTGGACGGCGGGGCCCATGACTGCGAGCGAATCGGATGCCACCCCGGCCGATGTCGAGGATTCAGCAGCGCCCGAGAGCGCCAGGACGAGGGCGAGCAGGAGCAACATGGCGTCAATCTAGCCGATTTCGCGGCTACGACATCTTCGCGCCGTGCTGGGCCAGCAGGCGCTTGAGAATCGAGCGGTGGCAGCGCGATTCGTCCTCGCAGTAGCAGCCCACCGAGAAGCTGGCGACGTGCGACAACGCCGCCAGGAGCGTCAGGTCGTGACGGCGCTCCGGCGTGGACATCTCCTTCGTGTACCTGCGGACGTACGCCTTCCACTGCGAGGCCGTCTCTGCGGCGAGTCCGAGCTTCATGACGGGAAGGCTGGGCGCCAGGTTCGGGTACCACACGTCGAACCAATCCTCGGAGGCCCAGCGCGCCTTGGGGACTCCGCGGGGCGGTCGGCGAACGGTCCCGATGCGCATCCCCTCGCCTGCCTCCCGCGGACTCCCCAATCGCACCACGCGCACGCTCATGCGCAGCCGCCCAAGGCTCTCAGCGGATCACGGCCAGCGTGCGGCTCGACGCAGCTCCGGCGGCCACGGCGCGCACGAAGTAGAGCCCTGCTGGCACGCCGCGACCGGCTTCGTCGCGCAGGTCCCAGACCATCTCCCGATCACCGGCCGCGGCCGGTCCACCGATCAGGCGACGCACCGTCCGTCCAGTGATGTCGGTCACGGTCACCTCGACGCGACCCGCGAACGCGAGCCGCAGCGCGATGCGCGCCGAAGCGCGGGCGGGATTCGGCCAAGGTCCCTGGAGGGCCAGCGTCGGCGAGCCCAGCGATCCCGGCACGCTCAGCGGCGTGTCGGTGGCGTGGTCGAACGTGACCGCGACCGGGGGAAGGCCGGTGTTCAATGGCCCGGCGAGCAGCGCGTCCGTGGTGGTGCTGAACACCAGCAGGCCGGGCAGATCCGACCCGGTGGCCGGACTCGGGTTCTTGCACACGTAGAGCTCGTTGCGGTCGTTCATCTCCATGTCGGGCAAACTGAAGCCGCCGTTCACGGTGATCAGCGTCGCGGTCTTGAGCCCGGTGCTCGGGTTCCACACCTGCAGCCGATTAACGGCACCAGCGCTCACCAGCGCGTAGGCATGCGTCGCCGTGTGCCAGACGATGTCGTTGATGTCACCACCCAGCTCGGCCTCGGTGATCCTCACGCCCTGGTTGGTGAATTGGTACGGATCGATCGCCTCGATGCCGCCATCGAGCGCGCCGAAGCTTCCGGCGCAGCCGATCAGCAGCCAGTTGTGCGCCTTGTCGTATTCGAAGCTGGTGACGGGGTTCCTCAGCGTGAGCGGAATGCCCTGCACGCCCGGAGCGGCCGGGTCCACGTCGACCACCATGTCGTTCTGCGTGTCGATCACCACCACCACGCTGGGATTGCTCGCCGCGAAGTTGGTGAGCCGCTGGCAGGCGACGAAGAGATACTGACCGATGCGAATCGAGCGGGCCATTTCGGGAATGCCGTCGCTGTCGGCGAATCCGGCCAGCGAGATCGACGACTGCGGGAGACCCACCCCGCTGGCCGGGTTCACGGTGAGCAGGCTGGCCGAGCCGTAGCGCGGGACATACGCCTTGCTGCTGGTGAGGAAGGTGATGTCCTGGGGGTTGCTCCCGTTCCCCACCGAGAACTGCCGCAGCGTGGCGAGCAGATTGGGATCGATGACCTGGATGTTGTCGCAGCCAAAGCGGCTCACCACGTGGAGGGCTCCGTTGAAGTAGCGGAGCGCGGCGTCGGAGCACACCGGCTCGACGTCCTGAACCACGGTGCGCGTGGCCAGGTTGACCACCGAGAGGCCGCCGGTCGCGAAGTCCGAGGTGAAGGCGAACGCCTTCGTGTCCGCGGCGGCGGCCGGGGAAGCGGGTGCGAGCTGCGTCGCGACGAGGAGACCCGCTGCCCCAAGGGCGGCGGCCGTGGCACGAAGACTTCGTTTCATGAATCCTCCTTAGGGGACCTTGGAGCCCAGCCGGCTCTCGCACGCCATGAACAGCGTGCGGCCGGGAAGTGGAAAGCCGGCGACGTCCGATGCACGCTCGTCGCCGAGGTTCTTCCCCTCGAGCGTGAGACGCAGCGGCCAGGACGCCGGTGACAGCGAGATCCATGCGCCGGTCAGCACGCGGCGGTCGATGCGATAACGGTTGTAGCGGTCGAGGTAGTTGTCCGAGAGCGCATACACGTCGGTCCCGAGTCCAAGCCATCCGCGCGACCACAGGAGCTGCGCGTAACCCTCCTGGCCTGGTCGTTGGGGGAGTCGCTTGCCGGTCCAGTACGGCACGTCGCCCGCGTCGATCGCCTCCTCCAGCGTCAGCGAGGCCGAGGCCCGCAGCGCTCCGGCGCCGAGCTGCAGCGCGAACTCCTCGCCTCGGACCCGAGAGGCGGAGGTGTTCATCGCCCGCACCGTGCTTCGTGTGTTGCGCGTATAGAGGATCAAGTCGCGCGCGCGCGATTCGAAGTGCGCCCAGGTGAGCGCAGCGCTCGTCGAACCACGGACACCTCGCCACGAAGCACCCGCATCCCAGCTCTCGACATGCTCGGGCTCGAGCGCGGGATTGCCGAGCACCACGCCCTGGTTGCCGAACAGCTCCATGAAATCCGGCGGGCGATCGGCCTTGGACCAGTTGCCCTTGAGGTCGACTCCGAAACCGACGGCGACGCGCGCGCCGAGCTGCGGAGAACGCAGCGTGCGCTCGACGTCTCGCGACCGTTCGATTCCCCCCACGCCGACCGAATGAAGCTCGTCCTCGAATCGCTCCCAGCGCTCGCCGGCATGGAGCAGCACCCGTCCCTGGAATGGGCGGAACGAGAGCCCGAGCATCGCGCCGGTGCGGAGCCGCCGGCTCGGCGCCGGGTCCGGAGCGGCGTCGCCGCCGTCGTGGAGCCGCGCTTCCTCCCGGCGCGCCGTCGCTCCTGCTTCGAGCGCGAGCGCCATGGGCAGCAGCGGAAAGGCCAGCTCGAGCTCGGCGTGATCGGCGCTGATGCGGTCATCCGTGTCGTGCGATCCGAGTCCAAGCTCGGCATGGGGATCCTCGAACTGGCTGCGCGTCCGGTCGCTGCTGCCGCGCAGCGCCACGCGCGGCGTCGCGCCGTGCGGCTCCACCACGGCCTCGATCTGCGCCACGCCGAATGTCGTGGCGAGCGAGGTGTGCCGCGCCGGAAGCGCGCCCAGCCCCGGCGTTCCCTGCCGCTTGGTCAGGGCTTCGCCCCGGCCGGTCACGTGAAAGCGCGCGCCGGGGCGCCATGTCACGCTGCCGAGCCCGGTCCAGGCCTCGAATCGATTGTTCGCGCGGGTCACCATGACGTCGTCGGTCGGGTTGAACGGCGTGGCGTTGTCGTCGAGGTAGGAAAAATCGCCGCTCGATGCCTGCAAGCCGCCGTGGATCAGCGCCGACCACGCTCCCGAGGCGCGCGAGGCGAAGGCGCGCGCGTCCCAGGTGTCGAACGACCCGTGCATGACGCGCAGCTCGGGTGGCGCCGTGCCGGTCGGGCTCACGAGATCGATCGCGCCGCCCGGGCCGACCACGCCGAACCCGAGCGGTGTGGGCCCGCGATACACGTCGATCCGCTCCACGGCGCTGATCGGCAGATCGCCGAGGCTCACGACGCTGCGCGCAGCGGAGCTGAGCGGCATGCCGTTCAGGAACACCGCCACTTGTCCGGGCGAGGAGCCGCGCACCGAGACCACGCTGAAGGCGCCGAGCCCGCCATACTGCTGCACGTGGACGCCCGGGAGCTGGCTCATGAGGTCGGGCAGGAGATCGATCGCCCCACCGCGCGCGCCCGGCCGGATCTCCGAGGTGTACGCGGTGGGAATCCGGCGCTCGGCTTCGGTCGGCCGCCGCTCGGTGACGCGGACCTCGGGCAGCGCGACCACGGAGTCGGTGAAGGCGGTGTCCGGCGGCGCCTGAGCCCATGTGGCGCTCGCCGCGGCAAGCGCACAGCTCATGACCGCGAATGCCCAGGCGTCTCTCGCGCCCAAGGAAATGCCCCCTCCCGGGTGACGCGGGAAGGGGCCAGGCGCGATCTCGCTCGCCCGGCGCCCTCCAACGGAGCACCGCGGGTCGTGGCTTCCGGGCAGGTCTCCTGACTCTGGGTCTTGGCGCGAGCCTCGCCTTCCCGACCGCACGGCGGTCAGTGGCTCGTGAGGCTCGCGATACCCATCACAGTGGCGGGACCGTGGGGGACTTTCACCCCTCTTCCCTGTTAGGCCCTGTGGGGCACCCGGAAGATGTGCGCGGCACCATCGCGCCGGGTGGCTCCGGCGTCAAGCGCTTTCTCAGATCCGCGGATGCCGTGCGGAGATCAGGCGGCTTTCAGCGTGGAGTCGGCGCCGCGATAGGGAACGCGGATCGCGAACGTGCTGCCCTTCTCCGGCCTGCTCTCGGCTTCGATCCGGCCGCCGTGAGCCTCCACGATACCGCGCGCCAGCGTGAGGCCTAGCCCGAGGCCGGCGGAATTGAACTCGAGCGTTCCCGAAGAATGATGGTTGAGCGAGTCGCGCACCGAGAACGAGCGGCGCAGCACTTCGTCCAGCTTGTCCCTGGTGATGCCGATCCCGGAGTCGCGAACGCTCAGCACGAGGTCGTCGCCATCGCGTGCGCCACGCACGTCGATGCTGCCGCCGTTGGGCGTGAAGCGGATGGCGTTGCGCACCAGGTTCGCCAGCGCCTGGGTGAGCCGCGGGCCATCGACGTGGGCCGCTGAAAGCCCCGGCTCCACTTCGGTGGTGATCGAGAGATCGCGGTCGGGCGCATCGCCGGCGGCGATGCTCACCGCCTGTCGGACCAGGCCCTCGATCTCGTGATTGCCGAGCGTGAGCACCAGCCGGTCGCTCTCGATCTGAGCCACGCGAGTCGCGTCCTCGGCGATGCGGGTCAGCGATTTCAGGCTGCGCTCGATCGCCGCCAGCGCGCTCTGCTGCTTTTCGCTGATGCCACCGAGCGTGCCGTTCGAGAACAGCTCCACGAATCCCTTGATCACGCTGATCGGCGTTCGCAGCTCGTGGGAGGCGATGCTGATGAATTCGCTCTTCACGCGCGCCACTTCCTCGAGGCTCTTGACGTAGTCCTTCTCGTGCTCCCGCATCTCCTCGAAGCGCTCGGCGAGATAGCCGATCTCGTCCTGGCTGTTGACCTGGAGCGGGAAGTCGTAATTGCCGCGCTTCATCTCCTCGGCGCCGCGCACCATCTTGAGCATGGGCCGGGTGATGCGCTCCGACACGATCAGCCCGACGATGAACGAAGCGAGAACGGCGAGCATGCCGAGCTGGCCGAGGCCAGCCTGCACCCGGCGAAGGAATGCCGTTTCGACGTCGAGCGGACGCTGCAGCACGTAGAGCTGGCGGCCCTTGGGGTCCGACTCAGGGATGCGGCGCACCAGCGTGAGGTAGGTGGCCGAGCCGCCATGCACCTCGCTGAGCGCGTCCTCCTCCCCATCGAGGTCGGCCTCCAGCACCGCGTCCATGAGCGCGCCACGGTCCGCGTCTCCCGTGACCGTGCTGCCGGTCGGCTGCTGTCCGGAGACGAAGGTCACCTCGCTGTGGGTCAGCCCGCGCAACCTCGAGGCGAGCGCTTCACCGATCTCGGCGCCGAGCACGAGCGCGCCGACGACCCGCCCTCCAGCGACCACCGGGGTGACCGTGGCCTGGAGCTGGGCCTCCTTCTCCACCAGGATGCCCGACGCGGGCTCGCCCTCGAGCGCATGCCGCACCAGCCGCTCGCGGGTCGCCTGCGTGGAGGAGAGCCGGCCCACCGATGCCAGCATGCGGCCGTTGCGATCCAGCACCTCCAGCAGATCGCTCTGGGTGATGGCGTGGAAGTCGCGAGCCACGCCACGCACGGTGGCGCGGTACTGCGTATCCCCCGGCTCCGTGGGGAGTGTGAGCACCGAGAAGAACCGCGGGTCGCGCACGATCACCTGCGCGGTGACGCCGAGCGCGTCCGCGCGCGCCGAGAGCATGTTCTCGAACACGTTCGCCGAGCGCCGAAGGCTTTCGTGGATGTTGTCCTCGAGGTGGCCCGAGACGTTGCGATTGACGAGCCACAGTGTGCCGAGCGCCAGCAGAACGGGTGCGAGGGCGGTGAAGGCGAGCAGTTTCCAGCGCAGTCGAAGACGCATGTCAGTAGCCCAGGGCGAGCACCGCGTCGCCTCGCTCCGGAATCTGCACCTGACGACGTTGCTCGCCGATGCTCGGGTGCCAGACGTGAAGGGTGTAGCGGCCGGGTGGCAGCGGTGGGAGCTTGAAGTCACCGGAGCGGCGAGGAGTCGCGAAGACCTTGTGCGACATCACCACGACGTATCCCGACATCCATGGATGGATGTCGCAGAACAGGTTCACGACGCCGGGGCGCTCGAAGGTCACCCGCTGGCTGGAGCGCGGCGGATACTTGCCGAGATCGAAGCGCTGGGCGGGTGAGACGCTGAACACGTTGTGGTAGACGCGGTCGCGGTTGGCGAAGTCGACGGTGCTGCCGGCGATCACCGTGGTCACCAGCGGCGTGAAGCTCCGGTTGCTCTGGACGACGCGTTTCTGTTTCGGCCTGGCGCGGTAATGGTGCGCGAGCTTCTCGGGGAGGGGGTCCACCCACAGCACGGCCTGCTCCACTTTCGGCGCCTCGATGACCGTCCCCAAAGGCGTGGCCTGGCGGCTCGAGTCGAGCCGAAGCCGGCCGCGAATCACACCCGCCTCGGCCTCGGTGGCGTACAGCAGCAATGCCGCGAATGTCACTGCCTTGCCGGGCTTCATCGAGCGCAGTCCATGCGAAATCTCCCACACCGGCGTCCAAAGGGTGTCGATGTGCTATCGGCATTGTCGGGCAATGACTTGAGAAGAGGCCGTCCCGGATCAGGACGGACCGAGAATCTCGCGGGCGCGGCGGAAGATGCGGTTCCACATCGGCCGGGTCAGCTTGCCGGTATTGGTGTTCTGTCGGCTGGGATGGAAGGAGCGGATCAGCAGTGGACCGCCGTCGAGCGCGGTCAGAGCACCGTGCTCGAACGCGGGGCGCGAGCGCGGCGGCAAGCGCTCCCACCAGCCGGAAGCGCGAAGCCAGGCGTCGAGGGCGATGCGTCCGAGCGTCAGCACCACCTTCACGCGCTCGAGAAGCGCCAGCTCGGCCTCGAGGTAAGGCCTGCAGTTCGCCAGCTCCCCCGGGGCAGGGCGGTTGTCGGGCGGCGCGCAGCGCGCCGCCGCCGCGATGTAACAGTCGATGAGCTCGAGCCCGTCGCCCCGGCGCGCAGACGTCGGCTGCGAGGCGAAGCCGTTCTCGAAGAGCGCGCGGTAGAGCCAGTCCCCGCTCGAGTCGCCGGTGAACGATCGCCCGGTGCGGTTGCCGCCGTGCGCCGCGGGCGCCAATCCCACGATCAGCAGTCGCGCGCGCGGATCACCGAACCCGGGGACCGGCTTGCCCCAGTAGGTCTGGTCGCGGAACTCCCGCTTCTTCTCGGTGGCGATGCGCGTGCAGAAGGCTCGGAGGCGCGGACAGCGCTCGCAGCGCACCACGGCGCGCGCCACCGCATCGAGCGAAGCGTAGCGGGAAAGCGGCGAGGGCTCGCCGCGCTTGACAGGCTCCACTCTGCGGGGTCCTATTGCTCGCTCCTTTCACGCCGGGTCGCACGGTGCCGGCTGCTGGAAACCACGGATCGATCCTCGCACAACCGATGCGCCGGCAAGTACGGGCCGCGCGCCGGAGTATGGAGACATGATCTCGATCGACTTGAGCGGCAAGCATGGGCTGGTGATGGGGGTCGCGAACCACCGCAGCCTGTCGTGGGCGATCGCCGACAAGCTGCATCAGGCGGGCGCCGACCTCTGCCTCACGTACGCGAACGAGCGGCTCAAGGGCATGGTCGAGGAGGTCGCGAAGGACCGCCCGAGAATCATGCTGCTCGAGTGCGACGTCACGCAGGACGCGCAGATCGACGCGGTCGCGAAGCGCCTCGGCGAGCAGTGGGGCGGAATCGACTATCTGGTCCACGGCATCGCCTTCGCCAAGAAGGAAGACCTCGAGGGTCTGTTCGTCGGGACGTCGCGGGACGGTTTCCAGCTGGCGCTCGAAGTCAGCGCCTACTCGCTGCTCAACGTGACCCACCGCATGCTGCCGCTGCTCGAGAAGAGCGGCGCCAGCATCGTGACGCTCTCCTACCTGGCAGCCGAGCGCGCGGTTCCCTCCTATAACGTGATGGGCAGCGCCAAGGCCGTGCTCGAGCAGAGCGTGCGTCAGATGGCGCTCGAGCTCGGGCCGCGGAAAATCCGGGTCAATGCCATCTCGGCGGGGCCGGTGAGCACGCTGGCGGCCCGCGGCATCCGTGGCTTCACAGACATGCTCAAGAAGCACGCGGAGCGCGCCCCGCTGCGCCGCAACATCACCAAGGAGGAGGTCGGCAACGCCGGCTTGTTCCTGCTCTCCGATCTGGGAAGCGGCATCACCGGCGAGGTGATGATGGTGGACGGCGGCTACAGCGTCATCGCCTGGTAGCCGATTCGGGGCGCGCGCCCCGTCGCAACGGCGCATCGAACCGTGGCGGCTTGACGATCACTTGTCCTCCCGATGTCGTGAGTAGCCGCTGTTTTCCGGGCAATTCCGCGCCGGAATAGCGACCCACCCTTGGCGTACTTCCTGCGTTCCAAGGCGGCAACGACCTGACCCGCCAGAAGGGAGAACGTCATGTTCACCACCGCTACGTTGATGGGCTGCCTCCGCCCGGTCCTCCAGTGGACTCGCGCGCGGCTGGCGGTCGACACCTCTGCGGCGCTGCGCGCGTTTCAGCGCGTGGTGGCCATCGAGCCGTGTCGGGTTCCCGCGCCGGTACCGATTCCGCTGCCTCGTCGTCCTCGCGCCTTCTCGGCGATGATGGTCGGCGCGCTCGCGCTCGTCGCGACGCTGCCAAACGTCTCGCAGGCGCAGGCGTGGCATGGCGACAACGATTCGTGGCAGGGCAACCGAAACCGCGGATTCGAATTCGCCGCCGATGGACGTCTCGTGGACGTCCAGGTGCAGGTCGAAGGCATGGGCACGGTGCCGCTCTATACCGCGAACGGCCGTTTCGACCGGCGCTACTTCCAGGCGTTCAAGGGACGCAATTACAGCCTGGTGGTTCGGAACAACACCAACCGCCGTGTGGGCGTCCTGCTCGCCGTGGACGGCCTCAACGCCATCAATGGCCAGAAGTCGAGGCTGTCCCGCAACGAGTCCATGTACGTCCTCGATCCGTTCGAGAGCACGGTGATCAAGGGCTGGCGCACCTCGATGGATCGCGTTCGCCGGTTCGTGTTCGTGGACGAGGAGCGCTCGTACGCGGAGCGCGTCGGGAAGGCCAACGGCGACATGGGTTGGATCCGGGTCCTGGCGTTCCGTGAGCAGCGTCCTTACTGGGACGTCCCGGGCAGGATCCGCTCGCAGGAGCCCGACGAGTTCGAGGGGCGTGGAGAAGAGGCGCCTCGCGACCTGCAGGGACTGGATCGCGCTCCGTCGCCGAGCAACCGTTCGTACGCCGACGAGCAGTCGAATCCTGGCACGGGTTGGGGCAACTCGCAGCGTGACCCGGTGTCCCGGACGCACTTCCTGGCCGAGGCCAGCCCGGTCGACCACGTGATCCTGCGCTACGAGTACGCGAGTGGTCTGCGCGCGCTCGGCATCCGGATCTGGAATGGTCGCAACCGGACCTGGGAGCGTGAGCGTGGCGAGCTGGGATTCGCGGCTCCCCCGAACTGGTAAGCCGAGTCCGTCGTCAAGCAGCCGGGACCCGCAGGGATGCGGGTCCCATTTCAATTCTGGAGGCGGGGACAAAAACCGACGGCGATGCCGCAGCGGGCATCGCCGTCGTGATCAGCAATCAAGCGCGTGAAGGGGACACCCAGGAGTCCACCGGGTCGCGCGCTCACTGCTTCCCACGCCTCTCCTACCCTTGCTTCGCCACCTTGGTTCCAACCGGTCGAGGCGCGGTTGCGAACTCCTCCGTCTGCACCGCAAGCAGCACCTTCCCGATGGTCACCTCGGCCCAGGACATTCCCTCGGCCTTCTGTTCCTTCTTCACGAGCTGGGTGGGGATTCCGGCGATCGCGTCCGCGATCTGGACTGCGGCGGCGGCGGTCACATCCGGGGGATTCAGCGGCTGCGCGACGGCGTGGGTCGCGAAGCCAACGACGAGCATCGACGCCGTGAGCGTGGTCTCGATGCGCGGCATTTTCATGTCTGCCCTCCTATGGCGTCGACGCCTGTGCGCCTCGTCGATCCATGCCCTCGATTCCTGAGGGCCATATGCCCGAGGTCCTAACAACCCACGTGCCGAAATCGAGGTGGAGCCTCAGTCCCCGCAAGCCCCTCGAAAATAATGCTCCTCGCCCCCGCCACCTGCGACGGAGCTCGCTGTACGAACGGGCAGGGACGTGTACGAACGTCCGCGCCTTGGGCCGAACCTACAGCCTGGCTCGGCGGATGCAGGCAGCGGGAGCGCGCATGGCTTAGGCGGCGTGAACCCGCTAACCTCGCGTCCATGTGTGCGCGTCCGCGATCGAAACGCAGCGACCAGCCATTGCCGCCGCTGCAGGGGGCTGTCCCCCGGCCCAGGCCATTCCGCCCCTACCGGGGCATGCTCCGGGTGGCATGGGAGAACCGTGACCAGCTGGCATACGCCTGGAGGATCCTGGCCCGCGGCGTATGCGATGGCTGCTCGCTCGGACCGCGGGGCATGCGCGACGACGTCATCAAGGGCATCCATCTGTGCATGACACGCCTCGACCTCCTCCGGCTCAACACGATGGGCCCGATCCCGGATGACGTCCTCGCCGACCTCCCGGCTCTGAGGGCACGCCGGAACCGCGATCTCCACGGCCTCGGACGGCTTCCCTATCCGATGGTGCATCGCGAGGGCGATGACCGGCTGCACCGGATTTCGTGGGACGAGGCGATGAGCATCGTCGCCGAGGAGTTACGGGACTTGCCGGGCGAGCGCATGGGCTTCTTCGCCACCTCCCGCGGCCTGGTGAACGAGACCTACTACTCGTTCCAGAAGGCCGCGAGGCTGCTGGGATCCAATCACGTGGACCTGTGCTCGCGGCTCTGCCACGCCGCCAGCGTCTCGGCCCTCAAGGACACGCTGGGGATCGCGGCGCCCACCTGCTCGCTCAAGGACATGATCGGCTCGGACCTGGTGGTGATCCTCGGCTCGCATCTCGCCAGCAACCAGCCGGTGACCACCAAGTACCTCTGTTACGCGAAACGCCGGGGCACCCGGATCGTGGTGGTCAACCCGATGCGCGAGCCCGCGCTCGAGCGCTACTGGGTGCCGAGCGACGTCCGCAGCGCGCTCTTCGGATCGCGTCTGATGGACGACTTCTTCCAGGTGGCGGTCGGCGGCGACGTGGCGTTCCTCCACGGCGCGATGAAGCACCTGATCGAGATCGATCGAGTCGATCACGAGTTCATCGCCCGCCACACCTCCGGATTCGAAGCGCTGCGCGCGCACCTTCGCGAGCTGACGTGGGAACGGCTGGAGTCCGACAGCGGGCTTTCCCGCGACGACATGCGGCGCTTCGCCGAAGAAGTGGGGCGCGCACGCTCGGCGGTGTTCGTCTACAGCATGGGCCTCACCCAGCACCGATTCGGCGTCGACAACGTGAAGGCGGTGGTCAATCTCGCGCTGGCAGGCGGGTTTCTCGGGCGCGAGAAGTGCGGGATCATGCCGATCCGCGGGCACTCGGGCGTCCAGGGGGGCGGCGAATGCGGCGTGGACCCGGACAAGTATCCAGGCGGACTCGAAGTTGCCCACGAGCCGGACCGCCGCCGCTTCGAGACGCTGTGGGGCCGGCCGCTTCCGAGCGCCAAGGGACACCGCACGCTGCAGATGCTCGAGGCGGCGCATCGCGGGGAGATCGATCTCCTCTACTCGCTGGGCGGCAATCTGCTGGAGACCATGCCGGATCGCGCCTACATGCACGAGGCGCTGTCCAATGTTCGCCTCCGGATCCACCAGGACATCGTGCTCAATACCTCGTCGTTGCTGCCTGGCCGAACCGTGCTGCTGCTGCCGGCCGAGACCCGTTACGAGACCGTGGGCGGCGGCACGGCGACGAGCACGGAGCGCCGCATCCGGTTCACGCCCGAGATTCCCGGGCCCCGCATCGCCGGCGCGCGGCCTGAATGGCGCATCCCGGTGGACGTGGCCACGGCCGCGCGGCCCGATCTCGGGAGCGCATTCCGCTGGAGCACGACCGCCGACATCCGCCGTGAGATGGCGGAGGCCATGCCGATGTATGCCGGCATCGAGAAGCTCGAGCGCGAAGGCCAGTGGGTCCAGTGGGGCGGCGAGCGTCTGTACGCCGATGGCTTCGACCGGATGCCCGAACGCCGCGCGCGTTTCAACGCGGTGCCGCTTCCCGAAGTGGTGATTCCCGAAGGCTGGTTCTACATGACCACGCGTCGCGGCAAGCAATTCAACAGCATGGTCTTCCATTCGAAGGACTTTCACGTCGGCGGCCGCGATCGCGATTCGGTGCTGATGAATCCCGGCGACGCGGAGAAGCTCGGTGTGCGCGATGGGGATCCCGTGCGGCTCCGCTCGGATGTGGGCGAATGGACAGGCCGCGCGCGTCTGGCCTCGATGAAGGAGCGCCACCTGCAGACCTACTGGCCCGAAACCAACGTGCTGATCCCGAGGCGCTTCGATCCGGTTTCGGGTGAACCGGATTACAACGTGCTCGTCACCGTCGAGCCCGTGAGCGCGCTGCCTTCGACGCGACCGGCGCGCGTGGACGTGGAACCGGAGACCGCCCCGGTGACGCCGACCGAGCCGGCGATGGCGCGCGGGGTCACGTAGCTAGGTCATCGATAGAGAGACTTGATAGACCCCCACGTCTCCTTCTTGGTGGCCGTGGGAAAGTCACAAAACTCAATATCGAAGGCTAGGTCACAACAAGAGTATTCGGTAGGAAATTGTCGAAGGCCACATCCTAGTCCTAGGCTCCTGCCGGTTATCCATAGAGAGCCATCGGAATAAAGATCTCTTCCCCCCATGAAATCGGTGTAGGCATCACATTCCCCCTGAAGAAAGAAGCAGTACGTGGCCATTTCCGGTAGTTCCAGGGGCGGATCGAAAGCATAACGGAACTCTATGGGGTTAATGCCGTCACCGTATGGGACAACGAGGGTTGGTCCCCTGAGAATCAGATCTTGGGTTAGGGGCATTCCTGTTGAATCGACCCGACAGATAAATAAGCGAACTCCGAACCCTAGCGAATCCTGCACGGGCACTCGCCACGCAGTGATCGACTGGATAAATCTGGCTGGAGCCTGAAAAGTCTGCCCCACAGCCATTCCCAGGATTGTTGATGCAGCTCCGGGGGCAACAGAGGGATCTACTCTGACGGAGACCGCGTTGCATTCAGCCGCTGACAGAGAACGGCTCAGAAGAAAAGAAAATACAATTGCCCAGCAGACTAAGCGGCTGACTAGGCGCCAAGGGTCCATGGGATAGCCAGCGATCGAGACCGTGGGGTGTGCTACCTAGCAGAAGTGAGACGTAGTTCAACGTAGCTTAGCCGGGATTGGGGTCACCGTCTCATCGAAGATTGTGCTTGCGTTGGCCCCCCCCCCGGCAAGTGAAACTTCGCCCGGGCGATCCCCAATGAGCCCAGCCTAGCCGCACGCCGGTGTCTGCCGGGGCCTCTCCAACTCGAATCGACATCAGCCCCAGTTCCGCCGACGCGAGTTCCTCTCTTACGTGGCTGCCGGCGCTCGGGGATCTGATTCTCCACACGCTGGCTGCGGAGGATCCGATCATGCGCGTCGCCCGCTCCTCTCTGCTCCCCTATTTCCTCACGCTTTTCATGGTGCTCGGTCATGCGATAACTGCCCGGGCTGGGAACGTACGATGGACGATGGGAGATTCCTTGGTCGCCACGTGTCCCGCTGGTGATTCTGTTGTCGGCTGGGCGTCCTTCCGTCTTGCGTGTCGCAGTAACTTACACAAATGGATCAGGGACTGCGCGAGTTGGAGTCCCGCCGGAATCCATTTGGGTCACTCTTGCCCCTACCGGAACGGGATCCATCCTCCTACGAGATGCTACCGATGCGACCGATGGGTTCTCGTGGAAGGTGTTCGCCGACGACTCGACGGATTCGAGCGGCCTCGCTCGGATTAGGCTTTTCGGATTTTCTAGTTGCGGGGACTTGGACGTCAGGCTCTATGTGGCGGGAGTGTCGCAAGGCACTCGGACTGCACGGGTCCGCTCCCTAGATGCCGATGGCCACGATCCCATTGACCTTGTCGCAGACTCCGTCAATGCGTGTGACTGGACCTACGATGGAAGCGTCAATCCCAGCGATTACGCCCTTCTGCACCCCCACCGCGATCATAGTCATCGGAATGCTCTGCATGGAACGCTAGTGCGGCGCAGCAGCCTATGCGACACCTGCCCCAACGGCTCACGGAACACGATTGGTGCAAGTCCTGCCAGCTGGTCGCCAAGCGGGCGCTGGCTCGGCTACACGGTATTTAGAGACGGAGCCCATCCTGATTCAGGTGATTGCAAGGTGACGGTGGTGCCTTCCGATCCAAAGGATGGCAATTCATCATATGTATTCACATCTCCTCCTGTAAGAGTTCACGACTACGACCCGGAGTGGTCACCGCTGGGGAATGAAGTGCTCTTCGATCGCGGGGACAGCACTATATATGCCGCCCCTTGGCCTGGAGGCACGCCCCTCCGCTTAGTTACGCACCACGACAGTCTTGGGGCTGCGATACCGATGACGACCGGCGATGTCTTCCCCGCAGTGTCGCCGGATGGAAACTGGATAGCCTTTTGTAGGCACATGTATGCCGGGCCTTTCAAGCTCTTCAAGATCGCCGTAGGGGGAACGCCGAGTGGAGCCGTCGCCATTCCTCTCACCAACCTGAGCGACGGGTACGAAGAGCTATACCCGCGATGGTCGCCGGACGGCGATTCCATCACTTTCGATCGGCGAGCCCCTTTCGGCACATATCATCAGGCTTACCGGATCCACAAAAACGGTGGGAACCCAGTGCCATTATTGACGCCGACGAACCTACAGGCCGTAACACCCGCATACAGTTCCGACGGCAAAGTGATCGTAGTGAGCACTGGGGACATCGATTCTTTGACGACGAGGACGGCGATAGCGGGCTTCACCTCACAGACGACCTTAGATCGGGCGATCAGCAATTACCCTGAATATGTGTTGAGCGCCGGCGAGGAAGAAGAAGAAGGCGAGCTTCAATCACCCGGCGCAAGGTTCTCTCCGGACGGAACGCGAGTCGCAATCCGGGCGATGAACCCAGGGCATCCTGAGCAACGGGCGAACCTCTGGGCAAGCCGACGCAACATGAGCAAACCGCCAGTGATCGATGCAGTGGGTGGGCAGGCGGTCATTGATTCAACACCGGTGGTTGAACTTCAAGCTCTTCGTGGAAGCCTCAATACTTTCGTGGTCGAGGCCACGGACCCCGAAGGAGATCCGCTGACATTCAAGGCGTACTTCCTCCGAGCTGACCTTGGGATGAGCTTCAGTCCTTCTAGTCAGACGTTAAGTTGGACACCACCCGACACGGTGGATCTGTTACACAGTTACGACGTCCGCTTCCAGGTCGAGACCCAGAGCGGTGGCGTGGACTACGCGATCGCAAAGATCTGGGTCGCTACCGGCGGAGGCGGTGGGTGCCCGACCCTCGCATCGTATACGGGCAAGGGCTGGAGGACGGAGAACACCATCCTCGGCCGCTCGAAGGACGGTCGCTACATGGTCGACGCTTACAAGCTGCGCGAGAAACCCGCTCGCGTTCAGAACAGCTACCGGCTAGAAATTCGCGAGAATGAGCAGGAGCAAACTACCCTGGACCAAGTCAGGCTCTTGGCGGTTGATCACGACCCAAGACTCACGGCTGTGGCCAGTGCGGATCGTGTGTGGCTAGGGGAGCGGCGTCCCGCTCACCGGGTGACAGCGAGCGGAAGGGACGTCACCGAGTTACTGATCGGCGGCGGCCGGCTCACCGGCAATGTCGGCGACATAGTACTCGTCGAGATGGATGACCCTTCGGAATCGCGAGACCCTGGTATCGTTCACGATGATCCTGGTCTATTCGAGGAGCCTTGTTGCGAAAAGAATGGGCCCAATCCAGGATCGCTCAAGCCATCGGACCCGAATGCTGCACGCCTGATCGATTCCACAATCCTCGACGGTTCGGGCTTCAAGGTCGAAACCGCCGATGCCAGCGGCACTGCTCGTCTATTGAGCACTCTCTATCCGAGAGAAAACGGGGATCAAGCTGTTGTCGAGGGCGCAGGGCATGGGTCCGTGCGCCTGACATTCCAGGGGAAGCAGCATCTGGAGTTCGTCGGCAAGCTCGCCAACGCTGTAAGAGCCCAACCTTTGGAGTTGCCGCTCCGGATCGCTCGTCATTCAGTTCACAAGAACGTGCTGGAGGCACTGACCAGTTCGGGCGGCAAGGTGGCCACGATCGATCCAGGTCAGGCGTTGAGCTTGGAGTTCGAGGCTCCTCCGGTTCCGGCGGGGCTGGCGCGTGATCTCTTCCTGGTCTCGAGGGGTGTATACACGGCGAAGGTATTCAGCTCCGGGATCAGCGGCTTGCCGCCCCGTTTTGCACTGACTCAGAACCAGCCCAACCCGTTTGGGAAAAGCACACTCATCCGATTCGAGCTACCAACTAGGGCCAAAGTCAAACTCGAGGTGTTCGATCTATTCGGCCGACGGGTGCGTGTCTTGGCGGACCGCGAGTTCGAAGCTGGATATCAATCGGTCGATTGGGATCGCAAAAATCGATCCGGATCGGTGCTCGCTCCCGGCATGTATCTTTATCGAATGACAGCGCCAGGTTTCCGCGACCAGAAGAAAATGATTCTATTGCCGCAGTAGCCCAGTACCCCTCAGAAGAGAGAGCCCGATAATTGATCGGGCTCTCTCTTCAACCGGTACAATTTTGGGTGAGCACCGTCCGACTGCGACTAACAACGCGGCTACTTCGCGCCGAACAGCGCGATCGCTTTGTAGGTGAGCGCCGAGATCGCGGCCGCCATCGGGATCGTGAAGATCCAGGCCCAGACGATGCGTCCCGCCACGCCCCAGCGCACGGCCGAGAGCCGGCGCGTCGCGCCCACGCCGACGATCGCCCCGGTGATGGTGTGCGTGGTCGAGACCGGAATGCCGAGCGCGGTCACGGCGAACAGCGTCACCGCGCCGGCGGTCTCGGCGCAGAAGCCGCCCACCGGCTGCAGCTTGGTCACCCGCATCCCCATCGTGCGCACGATCCGCCAGCCTCCCGCCATCGTGCCCAGCCCCATCGCCGCATGGGCCGACAGGATCACCCACAGCGGCACCTTGAACTCCCCGGTGAGATGGCCGGTGGAGAACAGCAGCGCGGTGATGATCCCCATCGTCTTCTGGGCGTCGTTGCCGCCGTGGCCGAGGCTGAACGCGGCGGCCGACACCAGCTGGAGCTTGCGGAAGAGTCGGTCGACGCGCGCCGGAGTCGAGCGGTGAAAGATCCACATGATGATCCACATGTTGAGGAAGCCCAGCGTCAACCCGATGAGCGGCGAGAAGACGATGAACTGGGCGACCCTGATGACGCCGTCGGCGATGACCGCATCCGGACCGGCCTTGGCGAGCGCGGCGCCCACATAGCCGCCGACCAGCGCGTGAGAGGACGAGGAGGGCAGCCCCCACCACCAGGTCAGCAGGTTCCACACGATGGCGCCCGCGAGCCCGGCGAGAATCAGCATGGGAGACACGATCGCGGGATCGACCACGCCCTTGCCGATGGTCTTGGCGACGTGGGCTCCGAACACCAGGAACGCGATGAAGTTGAAGAAGGCGGCCCAAACCACCGCGGCGCGCGGCGTCAGCACCCGGGTGCTGACCACGGTGGCGATCGAGTTGGCGGCGTCGTGGAACCCGTTGATGAAGTCGAACGCCAGCGCCACCGCGATGATGAGCCAGATCTCGGTCGCGATGGTCATGAGATCAGCGGTTCTTCAGGACGATGGCCTCGAGAATGTTGGCGACGTCCTCACCCATGTCCGCCGCCGCTTCGAGGCGTCCGTAGAGCTCCTTCCAGCGCAGCACGTCGATCGGATCGTGCCCGCCGTTGAAGAGTTCCGCCACCACTGCGCGCGAGATCTCGTCGGCTTCGTTCTCGAGCCGGTTGAGCTCGATCGTGATGGGCATCAGCTTCTCGAAATCCCGGAGGTGGGTGACGGCCTTTTCGATCTGGACCCCGGATTGCGCCACGATGCGGGACAGCTTGATCGCCTCGGGGGTCACCTGCTTGACCCGGAACAGCACGAAGCGGCTGCCGATGGCCTCCGCGGCGTCGAGGACGTCGTCGAGGCTGCTCGCCAGACCGTGGATGTCCTCGCGCTCGAGCGGCGTGATGAACGTGCTGTTGAGCTTTTCGAAGATGTCGTGGGTGATGAGGTCGCCATTGTGCTCGACCTGCTTGAGCTTGGCGGCCTTCTGCTCGACGTTCTCGAAGTGCTCGACCATGTCGAGGAGCAGGTCGCAGCCTTCGCGCACCACGCTCCCTTGTTTCTCGAACAGCGTGAAGAAGTCTTCCTGCTTGGGGAATAGCGAGATCATGCGGCGCTCCTCGTTGCGCGTGGAGGTCGCATCGACGATTACCACGCGCTGCGAATTACGGCAACCTGGCGCGCCAAGGGGCGGATGCTATGCTGCCCCGCGCACTCGGAAAGCCATGGCAGCCAGGATGGAGGCCTTCATGCCAGGGATAGAGCCTCGCTCATGACCATGTTCGACGCCGTCGTGGTCGGCGGCGGCATCACCGGTCTCGGCATCGCCCGGCTCGCGGCGCGCAACGGATTGAGCGTGGCGCTGGTGGAGCGCGGGGATCTCGGCTCGGGCGCGAGCAGCGCCTCGAGCCACATGCTGCACGGCGGCCTGCGCTACCTCGAGCACGGCGACTTCGTGCTGGTGAGCGAGGCGCTGCGCGAGCGCGCCGCGGTGAGCCGCATGGCGCCTTCGCTGGCGCGGCCCACCCGATTCATGATCCCGTTCTATCGTGGCGACCGACGGCCGCCGTGGATGGTGCGCATCGGGCTCTTCGCCTACGACGCCTTCGCCGGACGATCCACCCTCGCCCGGCACGCCTCGGTGCGCCGCGCCGAGGCGCTCGCGCTCGAGCCGGATCTCGCGGAAGGCGGCTTGAAGGGCGCCGGCCTCTATACGGACGCCGTGATGGATGACGCGCGCCTCGCGGTCGCGGTCGGCCTCGACGCGGTCTCGCATGGTGCCCAGGTTCACAATTACACCGAGGCGATCGGACTGCGTCCGGCCGACGCGGATCGGTTCGACCTGCTGGCGCGCGACCGGCTCTCGGGCGCCGAGATCGCGCTGCGAGGGCGCGTGATCATCAACGCCACGGGACCGTGGGCCGACCGCACGCGCGCCATGCTGCTCGGCTCGCTCAAGCCCGGCAGCATCGAGCCGGCGCCGGTGCTGCGCCCTTCGCGAGGAGTGCACCTGGTGTTTCCGCGGCTCACCCGCTCGCACGGCGTGCTGTTGTTCGCGAGGAGCGACGGCCGCGTATTCTTCGTCATCCCGTTCGGCGAGCACTCGCTGGTCGGGACCACCGAGGTAGAGGTGGTCTCTCCCCTCCGTGACGACGACGTGAGTCCCAGCGTCGAGGAGATCCGTTACCTGCGATCGGAGCTCGCGCGCGCGATTCCCAAGGCCGCCGAGGCTCCAGCCATGGCCGTGCTGTCCGGCGTGCGACCGCTGCTGGCGGCCACCGGGCCGATCGCCGCGGCGACCCGGGAGCACCGCCTCATCGACGACGGTCCGCTGTTGACCGTGGTAGGCGGCAAGTACACCACCTTCCGCGTGATGGCGCGCGACGCCGTGAAGGCCCTGGTCGACAAGCTCAAGCGCGGCGGTCCCGATCCGCGCGACTCGGTCGAGCCTCTGCCCCGCTTGCCGGAGCCGACCGAGTCGCTGGAGGCATTCGCCGAATCGTCGGCGCAGAGCGCTTTCGCGCGCAGGGTGGAGGACGTGATCCGGCGGCGCAGCCGCTTGTGGCTGACACCGGATCGCGGGCGGGTGGCGGCGCCGCAGGTGGCCGCGGGTCTGGCGCGCGCCCTCGGCTGGTCGCCCGAGCGCGCGCGTGCGGAGCAACGCGAGTTCTTCGCTTCGCTCGAGCACGAGGACCGTCTGCTGGTCTCCGCGCGGGAGGTGGCGTGAAACGCGCGGTGGTGATGTCGATCGATCAGGGCACGACCGGCACCACCGTGCTGCTGCTCGATGCGAAGGGCTCGACCCGGGGCCGCGGATACGCGGAGCTGCCCCAGCACTTCCCACGGCCGGGATGGGTCGAGCACGACGGCCGTGAGATCTGGGCCACCGTACGGGCGGCGGTGAAGCGCGCGCTCGCGCATGGCCGCACCACCGGGAAGCACGTCGCCGCGATCGGCATCACCAATCAGCGGGAGACCGCGCTCCTCTGGGATCGGAAGAGCGGCGCACCCGTCGGACCGGCGATCGTGTGGCAGGACCGGCGCACCGCCGAGCGGTGCGCTGCGCTGCGTCGCCGTGGGCTCGAGCCCGAGATCGCGCGGAGCACCGGGCTGCGGCTCGATCCCTACTTCTCCGGGACGAAGCTCGAGTGGATGCTGGACCACGGCGCGCGGGTGCGTGCGCGCGCGGGGCGTCTCGCGTTCGGGACGGTCGATGCCTGGCTCATCTGGAAGCTGACCGGCGGGCGCGTCCATGCCACCGATCCCACCAACGCGTCGCGCACGCTGCTCTACGACATCCGCAAGCTCGCCTGGTCGGAAGCCCTGCTGCGGACGCTGCGCGTCCCGGCGGCCGTGCTGCCGGAGGTCCGCCCTTCGAGCGGCGATTTCGGCGCCACGCGCGGCGTGGACGGGCTTCCCGATGGCATTCCGATCGCGGGCGTGGCGGGCGATCAGCAGTCCGCCTTGTTCGGACAGGGATGCGTGGCCCCGGGACATTGCAAGAACACCTACGGGACCGGCTGCTTCCTCCTCCTCCACACCGGCGACCGGCCCCGGCGCTCGAGGGCCGGCCTGCTGACCACGGTCGCCTGCGGCGCGCGCGGAGAGCCGGCCTACGCGCTCGAAGGCAGCGTGTTCATTGCCGGAGCGGCGATCCAGTGGCTGCGCGACGGACTGCGCATCCTCGGGCGCGCCGCGGAGAGCGAGGCGATGGCGCGCGGCGTCGAAGACAGCGGCGGGGTGGTCCTGGTGCCCGCCTTCGCCGGACTCGGCGCCCCTTACTGGCGGCCGGACGCGCGTGGCGCGCTGCTCGGTCTCACGCGCGGCACGACGCGCGCGCACGTGGCGCGCGCGGCGCTCGAGTCGCTGGCGTTCCAGACGCGCGACGTGTTCGACGCGATGGGGCGAGACGCCGGGCGCCGGGTGAGCGTGCTGCGCGTGGACGGTGGTGCTTCGGCCAACGACTTCCTCATGCAGTACCAGGCGGACCTGCTCGGCGTGCGCGTGGTCCGGCCGCGCGTGGTGGAGACCACGGCGCTGGGCGCGGGATTGCTGGCCGGGCTCGCGGTTGGTTTCTGGCGCTCCCCGCGTGAGCTGGATCGCGCGCGGGTGATCGAGAAGGTGTTCGAGCCACGGATGGGGCGAGCGTGGCGCGAAGCGGAGTATCGGCGGTGGAAGGACGCAGTGACCATGCTGCTACGGAGTTAGTCAGCCATCCTTGCCTGGGAGCAAACCATGACTCGTGTACGCGTCCACAACTTCACGATCTCGCTCGACGGCTACGGAGCCGGCCCGCGCCAGACTCGCGAGGAGCCCCTCGGCGTCGGTGGTGAAGCGTTGCACGACTGGTACATCCCTACGCGCACGTTCCAGCGGATGGGCGGGAAGACCGGCACGACCGGCGTCGATGACGATTTCGCGGCGCGATTCGGGGAGGGCGTCGGCGCGTGGATCATGGGACGCAACATGTTCGGCCCGATTCGCGGTCCCTGGCCCGATGACGCCTGGCGCGGCTGGTGGGGAAAGAACCCGCCGTATCACGGCCCGGTGTTCGTGCTGACGCATCATGGCCGCCCGCCCGCCCAGATGGAAGGCGGTACGGTCTTCCACTTCGTCACGGGCGGTGTTCGCGAGGCTCTGGAGCGCGCCACGGCGGCAGCGGCCGAGAAGGACGTGCAGATCGGAGGCGGCGTATCGACGGTGCGCCAGTATCTCGAAGCGGGGCTCATCGACGAGCTGCACGTGGCGATCTCGCCAAGATTGCTCGGCTCCGGCGAGCATCTGTTCTACGGCCTCGATCTCACGGCCTTGGGCTATGAGTGCACCACCCATGTGCCGACCGCGGGCGCAACCCATGCCGTGCTGACAAAGTCCGCTCGTCATCCGTCCCGGGACGGATAGGAGCCGCGCTAGACCACCAGGATCGCGTCCAGCCAGCCCAGCAGATCCTGGATCGCCTGATCGCGCGAGAGATCGTTGAACACCTCGTGGTATCCATCGCGATAGGTGATGAGCCGCACCATCCCGTGTGGCGCCAGGCCGTTGAGCTCGAGCGAGCCCGAAGGGTTCACCACGCGATCGGCCGCGCCCTGGAGGATCAGGGTGGGCACCGCGAGTCGCCGCGCTTCCGTCATCACGCGTCGGCGAGCCTCTTCGAGCCCGAAATAGAGCCTCGGGCTGATCTTGTTGTGGACCAGTGGATCCTGGCTCCGCGCCATCAGCACCTCCGGATCGCGAGAGATGCCACTCTCGTCGAGGCCGTTCGAGAAGCCGGCGCTCGGCGACAGGGAGTGCGCGATCCTTGCCAGCGTCATCTTCCACGCCGGCGGCGGATTGCTGCGCACCGCGGGGGCCGAGAGCACGAGCCCCAGGATGGTCTTGGGATGGGCGAGCGCGTAGTCCAGCGCCAGAAGCCCCCCCATGCTGTGGCCGACCAGGATGATGGGCAGGTCCGGCGGCTGTCCCAGCATCCCGCGCGTGACGGTGAACATCGCGGGCACGACGAGGTCGCGCAGCATGGTCCACGACTTCACGTGGCCCCGGGGCCCGATCGCCTCGCCGTGACCCGGCAAGTCCAGAGACACCACCGTGAAGCGGTGGTCGACCAGCGCTCCCGCGAGCGCGGCATAGCGGCCGCTGTGCTCGCCCAGGCCATGAATGATGGCGACCAGCGCTCGTGGACGCTCGGCGCACCAGGCCCGGCCCGGGACCTGGGTTTCCTTGTCGATGCGGACGTCAATCTGCGTGGCGTGGATATGGCAGTTCGAGGGGTTCAAGGCATGCGCATATTGCGTCAACCTTCGTCCCGAGCGCACGGGTTTTTCGTATCATGGCGGCGGATCGTGGGCGGGCCCTCGATCTCGCGAAGAAAGGCCTCTCGGTGCGCGTCTCGTGGATCCTGATCGCGATGTGGCTGGTTGCGATCTCGCGGTGCGATGAACCCAAGGAAACGGCCACGCCGCCCGAGCCCAGCCCGATGGCGGCGCAACCAGGACCGCGACCCGGAGACTTCGTGCGCGTCCGCGGAACGCTGGGAGTGCTCCTGTCCTTGAGCCGTCGCGCGACCCGGGTCTAGACTGGGCGACCCACTTACTCGACGTGGAGGAAGCGCGTGCCGGTCGAGCCACCCGAATCAGAGCGCCCGAAGAGCTCGGGACGGATCATCCTGCCCGGAAGTCTCGAGGAGCCTCCCGAGACTCCCGAACCGCAAGCTGCCGCTCCGCCGGAGCCGCGCGGCTCGCGGATCATCCTGCCTCCGGGATCGTCGGTGGAGACCGAGGACGACCTGCCGGAGTACCCGCGACTGCGGCCGCTCGAGATCGTGCCGGTGCGGTCTGGAGATCAGGAGCTGCTGCTGATCTCCGATCCGTTCGGGGTCCTGCCGAACCCGGTGGCGCTCCGCATCGAGGCCTTCGAGCTGCTCCAGCTGCTCGACGGCAGCCTCTCGATCCACGAGATCTCGGCGCTGGT
>DASTBI010000055.1 GCA_035712145.1 Candidatus Eisenbacteria bacterium
GGCCGCGAGGACTTCGACCTGCCTTACGACACCGCTCAGGTGCCGATGTTCCAGATGCTCGGCACGCCACCCGGAGAGAAGCAGCACGTGGTGCTGGCGGGCGGGCACGTTCCACTTCACCCCGAAGCGGCGATTCGAGCCATGTCGGAATGGCTGGACGATCAATTCGGGGCGCCAAAGCAAGGCTCGCCGCCCACCAGGACGCGGCCCTAACCCGGACGTCGCACTTCCGATGACTTGGGCCGGATGTTCTGGTTGTGGTGGAAGACGTTGTCGGGATCGTAGGTCGTCTTCACCTCCACCAGGCGGCCGTAGATCGAATCGCCGTAGGCCTCCTGGACCCGATCGGGATCCTCGTCGTTGCTCAGGAAGTTGACGTACACGCCTTCGCGGAATGGGCCGAGGGCGGCGAAGAAGCTTCTCGCCCAGGCCGTGTCCCGCTCGCCGTAGTCGTCGCCCGGCCGCCACACGCCATCGAGGGTGATGGCGTGCGTCGCATGTCGGTTTCCGAAGGCCGTCCCGCCCTCGGCCATGCAGCCCACCGCACCGCGCAGATGGAAGAGCGCCACGTAAGACCGTGGCGATGAGGCGGAGAACGCGTGCGCGACGATCACGTCGATGAGCTCGTCGCGCAGCGCCGGGAGGTGAGTCGACTTCCAGTAGTAGCTCCAGCCGTGGGGGACGGTCGAGTCGATCGCGCTCTGGAATCCGACGTAGGGCACAGGTCCCACGAGGTCGAGCAGGGGAGTGCGAAGGGCGCGGAGCGGGCGGAGCGCTTTCTCGCCGTCCTCGACCGGCCCGGCGTAGCAGGTGCCGATCATCAACACCGGGCGCCAGTGCAGGCCCTCGGGAATGACCGCAAATGGTGGCGCGGTTCCGAACCTGACGACCGTGCCGAGCTCGTCGGGTGCGTCCCGCAGGAAGTCCCGATAGAAGCGGAGGACCTCTCCGGCGTCGCGCGCGTCCCAGAGGATGGGTCCCGCCAGGACCGTCGGTCCGAGGGAGTGGAGGCGAAACTCGAAGGAGGTGACCACGCCGAAGTTGCCGCCACCTCCGCGCAGCGCCCAGAAGAGATCGGGATGCTCGTCCTTGGAGGCGCGCAGTCGCTCGCCATCGGCGGTCACGACGTCGGCGGCGAGCAGATTGTCGACCGTGAGGCCGTGCTTGCGCATCAACCAGCCCACGCCACCCCCGAGGGTGAGTCCGGCGACGCCGGTGTGGCTCACGATTCCGCCGGTGGTGGCCAGGCCATGCACCTGCGTCTCGTGATCCACGTCGCCCCACAGCGCGCCACCCTGCACCCAGGCCTTTCGGCCACGGGGGTCGACCCGCACACCCCGCATGGCTGAGAGATCGATGACGATCCCGTCGTCGCAAACGGCCGTGCCCGCCACGTTGTGGCCTCCACCCCGTATCGCGATTTCCAGACCGTGCTCGCGGGCGAAACGCACGGCCGCGACCACGTCGGTGGGTCCCGTGCAGCGGGCGATCAGGCGGGGGCGCCGGTCGATGGCCCCGTTCCACACGGCACGGGCGATGTCGTAGTCGGCATGTCCGGCCTGGATCAGCTGACCTCGGAATCCGTCGATTTCGACGACGTTGAGCTTCCTGCCGGCGCTGACTTGCGCGGTTTGTGTCCGCATGGGGCCTCCTCCCTCGACGACCTCAGCAGACCACTCGCGGAGAGGGGCCTTCTAGTAAGAAATCTGAACTCGATCTCCACAACCGGAGGCGTGTGCGCAATACTTCGCGGCGTGAGGACGTACGGCCAATATTGCCCCATCGCCCGTGGCGCCGAGATTTTTGCGGAGCGCTGGACACCGCTGATCGTCCGCAACCTCTACCTCGGCTGCGCGAGCTTCGGCGAGATTCTGGAAGGCGCTCCTGGATTGTCACGGACCATGCTGTCGCACCGGCTCAAGCAGCTCGAGCACGTCGGTATCGTGGAGTCGTCGCTCAGGCCCGACGGGCGCGGACACGATTACCGGCTCACCTCCGCGGGCCACGACCTCTTCGCGGTCTGCCAGTCGCTCGGAGAGTGGGGGGCGCGATGGCTCGAAATCGCTCCGGAGAACCTCGACCCCTTCGTGGCTCTGTGGTCGATGTGCAACGCGCTCCGCAAGGAGCGGCTCCCGGATCGACGGGTCGTCATCCGCTTCGACTTCAGCGGCCGGCCGCGGCGCGAACGCTACTGGCTGCTGATCGAGCGCGGAGACACCGAGATTTGCAAGACGTCGCCAGGTCTCGACGAAGACCTTCACATCACCGCGGAGGCCGAAGCGTTCGTGAAGTGGCACGCCGGCCAGATGACCTGGGCCGAGGCCACGCAGGAGGGTCGCATCCAGCTCGAAGGCCGCCCCTCGCTGATCAAAGCGTTCCCATCCTGGAATACCCGCAGCATGTTCGCCCACATCAGGCC
>DASTBI010000056.1 GCA_035712145.1 Candidatus Eisenbacteria bacterium
GCCTCGCGCTTCAGTGGCGCTCCGCGCTGGAAGCCAGCGGCGTCTCGACGAGCATGACGTGCCGGCTCCACCACGGAATCCGTGTGCCGCTGGTCTGCGGCCTGCGCCGGCCCGTGCTGCTGCTGCCCGAGGAAGCCGCCGGCTGGGATCCTGCGATTCTCCGTGCCGTGCTGGCACATGAGATCGCTCACCTTCGCCGCCGCGATCCTCTATGGCTCGCGGTGGCGCACGTCGCGCGCGCCATCTACTGGTTTCATCCGTTGGCCTGGCTGGCCGTCCGCGCGCTGCGCGCCGAGAGCGAGCGCGCATGCGACGATGCCGTCATCCGCACGGGCGAGAAGCCGTCGCGCTATGCCGAGACCCTGCTCGGGTTCGTCCCGAGCGCGGCTCCGGAGCCGGCCGCCGCGCTGGCCTTCATGCGGCGCGGCGGGCTGGAAGACCGCATCACCGGCGTCCTCGATCCCCGGCGTGATCGCGGCGCCCTCGGTCGCGGCGAGCGATCTCTAGTGATCGCACTGGCCCTGACGGGAGTCGTCTTTCTGGCCGCGGTCCAGCCGGTCGCCGTCACGACGTCGCGCGCCGCTTCGAGCGCTCCAAAGGCCGAAAGCTCGGAGACGTTCGATGAACGGTGGACGACGAAAGCCCGCTCGGTCGAGCCGACTTCCGCGCGCTTCCGCAACCGCACCGACTCGCCGGTGCGAATCCGCTATGCCGAGGTTCGGAACGTTGAAGGAGCGGCTCGCGGCTCGGTGGGCATCACGATGCCCGAGCTGGTCATCGAGAATCGCGATCCCTCGCGGCGCCTGGTCGCGCTGCTGATGGGCTTCGACCTTCCGACGACGCGCGACCGCACGTGGGTGGATATCGCCATCGCACCCGCGGAGACCGCGAGGCTGGAGCTGCAGTCGCGGCAGTGGTCCGCCGTCGTTCCCGCCGAGGATGCGAGCCAGCTGACCCTCCACATCGCCGGAGCGCGTTTCGACGATGGGCACTCGTGGCGAGCGTCACCCTCGGCGCCGTCCGGCAAGCCCGGGACCTCACCGAAAGATGCGCCCGTGGCGAAGGGACCTTCGAGTGGCGCCACTCCGGCGCCCCCGGCGCCGGACTGGGCCGATCAGAAATGGCCGGAAACCAAATGGCCGGAACAGAAGGATCCCAAGACCCAGTGGCCCAAGACGCCCATGCCCGATCAGCAGTGGCCCGAGACGGCGTGGCCGGATACCAAGGACAAGGTCACGCCGAGGGCGCCCGATCCAGCCAATGCTCCAAAACCGCCGCGCGATGCCCGGAAGATCCCCGCACGGATCCGAAACCCCGAGGGCGCGCCGGTGATGATCGTCGAAGCGCTCACGCCGGTGCACGAAGCCCCGAAGCCAGGAGAGCAGCCGATGACCTGGCTGCCGGACGTGAAGCTCGAAAACCGCAGCAGCAAGACGGTCGTGAGCGTGCGGCTGCGCTACAAACCGGACACCGGGAGCCACGCGGTCACCGGCCAGAATGTGCGGATCGCCCCTCATGGCTCCGCCGTCGTCCACCGCGACCTCGAGACCTGGGGCAGGCCGCAGGACATGACCGTTCAGCTGCTCGGCGTGCGTTTTTCCGACGGGAGCGTCTGGGGAACGTTGGACTCCGCCATCGACGCCCGCGATCAGTGGGTCTATCCGCTCTCGCCCGAAGGGCGCTGAGCGAGGCTAGCCGATGAGCTCGATCCGGACGTGCTCCGTCCCGCGCTGCACCATCTGCAGCCTGCGAGCGGCGGCGTAAGAGAGGTCGATCACACGGCCCTTCACGAACGGGCCGCGATCATTGATCTGGACGACCACAGCCCTCCCGTTCCTCAGATTGGTGACCCGCACCCGGGTGCCAAACGGCAGCGTGCGATGAGCCGCCGTCATCCCGTACATGTTGAAGCGCTCCCCACTCGCGGTCAGCAGGCGGTGGAAACGCGCGCCGTAGAACGAAGCCACACCGACTTCGCGGTCCACGGTGAGATCGGGCGACTTCGTATCCGCGGCGGGCCGCAAGGGAAGTCCCGCCATGCAGAACGCGAGCAGCAACATGCTGAGCCACACCCTCGGGTGCATTGAACCTCCGAGTGAAAGGGATTGCGATTGGATCAAGAGTCGGCGCGGGGGCTGGAGACGAACGAGCCTAGCGGCTCACGTCCCTTGAGACGTCATGCCTCCCCGATCGACGTCATCGAGACATCAAAGAATTGGCCCGGCGAGGGAAAATCAGGCCGTGATGGCTGTATCAGGGCAGGCGAGAAGCGGATTCCGCCACGACATCCAGACGCACGCGGACGGTTCCGGGTCCGATCATGCCCAGCTTGCGGGCGGCCGCGTAGGACACGTCGATGACCCGCTTCTTCTTCCATGGCCCGCGGTCATTGATGCGCACCACCACGTCGCGGCCGTTCTTGAGATTGGTCACCCGCACGCGAGTGCCGAAGGGAAGCGTGCGGTGAGCCGCAGTCATCTCGTGCATGTCGAAGCGCTCGCCGCTGGCCGTCCGGCGGCCGTGCCACCGCCCAGCGTAGTACGAGGCCACACCCATCTGGGGCTCGACCGGGGGGGAGGCCACTCTCATCGGCCCCGTCGTCGCGCATGAGACCGCGGCGAGAGCGAGGGCCAGGAGCCCGATCCGAGAGACGGCGTGGAGGTGCTGGACGTGCATGCTTCCGTTATCGGCGCACCGGGAGCCGGCCTGCAGGCCCCGCTTCACTCCCTCAGGTAGCCCCAGCTGTGGAGCCGGTCGCTGTCCTCTTCGAGCCAGCGATCGCCGATGTCCTCGCGGTAGTACATGTTGGGGATCATCACATTGCGCACGCGGTTGTAGGCCTGCCGCTGAGCCTGCTTCATCGAGGACCCGGTCCCGCACACGATCAGCACCACGCCCGAAGTCCCGGTGACCAGCCATTCACCGTTCACCGTCTTCACGTCCTCGATGTGGATCCCGTCGCGGCTCGCCGTCTTGAACAGGATCACCGCGTCCTTGGAGCTGCTGTCGAAAGTCTCCTGGTCGTTGAACGGGAACGGCGGGACCACGATGCGCACGCCGACCTGGAACCCGCTCCTGGCCCGCATCGCCTTGATGGAGCCCTCCGCCAGCTTGTAGAACAGCTCGCCGAGCGGGGTGAGCAGGCCCTCCTGCTGAATGCTGATCGTGGGGTAGCCGAAGCGGGCGGTGAACTCGAGCGGATAGATCCCGTTGTTGTTGACGATGCAATTGATGTCGATGTAGCCGACATAGCGCTGCTCGGCGAGTCGCGGCTCCATCTTCTTGAGCGTGGCGTTGAAGATCTTGTTGGGCTCGCTCCAGAACATCGCCGTGCCCATCTCGCCGGTCGAGGGGCCGATGTCGCCCGGGAACAACTTCTTGTGCTCGAAGTTCACGCACACCGGCGGCACGAACTCCGCGCCGTTGAAGAAGGCGCCGGTGGCCACCTCCACGCCCATGATGCGGCGCTGGAGCTGGAACTCCCTGATCCGCCCGGACCATGCGCGCTTGTAGTCCTCCAGGACCTGGAGGACGTCGCGGCCATCCTCCTCCTCGCCCACGAACAGGAGGCGCTTCAGGTTCTGCGCCTCGCCGCTCGGCTTGATGACGTAGCGATTGGGATTGGCGGAGACGTAGGCCATCGCGTCGTCGAACGACTCGAAGTTGGCCTGAGGGATGATCGACACCCCGGCGGCGCGCAGCTCTTCCTGGCCGAAGGCGCGGTCGTCCTCGAGGCGGTCGGTGTAGGGCGTGCCGCCGACCACGAGCTTTCCCGACCGCCGCAGCTCGTCGGCCAGCTTGCCGTGGCCGAGCACGTCGTCGAACACGACGACGTCGGCCCACTCCACGTCGGCCCGCCAGTCGGCCGACCTGGGCACGAACCCCTCGGCGATCTCACGCTCTTCGGCGTTGTCGATCGACAGCCGGACGTCGTGCCCTTCCTTGACGGTCTGCCACGCGGCGTCGGCGATCAGACCGTCGTACGACACGAACAGGAAGCGGTGGGGCATGGTCCTCCTCGAACCCTCGGCGGCACAAAGCCCATCCCCGCGCCGCTCCTTTCGAGCGCACTCTTGATGCGAGCGGGCCCCGATTGATTCGCCGAAATCCAGGACGATGGATTAGATTCCCGCCCTCATGCCCGTGGCCGCCGGCACCAAGCTAGGACCTTACGAGATCGTCGCGCCGATCGGGGCGGGCGGCATGGGCGAAGTCTACAAGGCGCGAGACACCCGCCTCGAGCGCGCCGTCGCCATCAAGGTCCTGCCCGAGCACCTCTCGCTCACGCCCGATCTCCGCACCCGCTTCGACCGCGAGGCCAAGGCCGTCTCGAGCCTCAACCATCCCAACATCTGCACGCTGTACGACATCGGCCATCAGGACGGCATCGACTATCTGGTCATGGAGCACCTCGAGGGCGAGACCCTGGCGCAGCGCCTCGAGCGCGGGCCGTTGCCGGTCTCCGAGGCGCTGAAGGTGGCGAGCGAGATTGCCGACGCCCTCGACAAGGCGCATCGCCAGGGCATGGTCCACCGCGACCTCAAGCCCGGCAACGTCATGCTCACCAAGACCGGCGCCAAGCTGCTCGACTTCGGTCTGGCGCGCGTGACGTCGGGACCCGGCGCAGCGCCGCTCGGAACCGTGGCGCTCAGCCGCTCGCCGACGATGAGCACGCCGCTCACCGCGGCCGGCATGATCGTGGGCACCTTCCAGTACATGGCGCCCGAGCAGCTGGAAGGGCAGGAAGCCGACACGCGCAGCGACATCTGGGCGTTCGGCGCCACGCTCTACGAGATGATCACCGGGCGTCGCGCCTTCGAGGGCGCCACCCAGGCGTCGCTCATCGCCTCGATCCTCAAGGAGCATCCGCGTCCGGTCGCCGAGTTCCAGCCGCTCACGCCGCCGGGCCTGGACCGCATCGTCGATCGCTGCCTGCAGAAGGATCCGGACAACCGCTGGCAGTCGGCGCGCGACCTGGCGCACGAGCTGCGCTGGATCGCCGAGGCCGGCTCGAAAGCCGGCGTCCCGGCGCCGGTCGCCGCGCGGCGGCAGAGCCGGGACCGGTTGCTGACGATGATCGCGGCCGCGGGCCTCCTGACCAGCATCGTCCTCGCCGCGCTGCTCGTCCTGCGCCGCCCGTCCGAGCCCGAGGTGCTGCGCTTCGACATCCGACCGCCGTCGGCGGTGCAGTTCCAGGATGCGCCGCGCATCTCCCCCGACGGCCGCTACCTGGCCTACACCGCGACTGACTCCACCGGGGCGAGCCGCATCTGGCTGCGCGCGCTCTCGGCCGCGACGGCTCAGCCCATGCCTGGAACCGAGGGGATCCAGTTCCGGCCGTTCTGGTCCTACGACAGCAAGTTTCTTGGCTTCTTCGCCGGCAACAAGCTGAAGAAGATCGCCGTCTCCGGCGGCCCGGCGACCTCTCTCGCCGACGTGGCGACCGGCGCCGACGGCGCATGGAGCCGCGACGGCGTGATCCTCTACGACGGGGCGACCAATGATCCCATCCGCCAGGTCTCGGCGGGGGGCGGGACGCCGACGACGGCGGTCGCGGGCGACACCACCAAGAACGAGCAGCTCGGCTGGCCCTTCTTCCTTCCCGATGGGAAGCACTACCTCTTCCTCGACGTCACGTCCCACACGCTGCGAGTCGGCAAGGTCGGATCGAAGGAGGTTCGGGTGCTCGGGCCATGCGACAGCCGCGCGGAGTACGCCCCGCCGGGATACGTGCTGTTCGTGCGCAATGGCACCCTGGTCGCTCAGGCCTTCGACGTGGGTGCGCTCAAGCTGAAGGGCGATCCGTTCCCGATCGCCGAGCCGGTGCGGAGCGGGCCGAACGGAGGCGCCGATTTCTCGGTCTCGCAGAACGGCGTCCTCATCTACGCCGCCGGGAACACGCAGTCCGGCCGGCTGCTCTGGGTCGACCGCAGCGGCAAGGAGCTCGAGACGGTGCGGGCCACCGGCATCGACAACTTCCACAACCTCGCACTGTCGCCCGACGGACGCCGGGCCGCGGTTCGTGTCATCGACCCCGTGGCCCGCAAGCGTGATCTGTGGACGATCGACATCGCCCGTGGCGTTCCTTCGCGGTTCACGTTCGATCCGGACAACGAGAACCATCCGCTGTGGTCGCCCGACGGCCAGCAGATCCTCTACTGGTCCGATCAGCCGGCCGCCAGCGGTCTGTACCTGAAGAACGCGAACGGCGCGGGGGAGGCGCGCAAGGTGCTCGCGGGCGAAGGGGAGCTGGCATGCAGCTCGTGGTCCCGCGACGGGCGCTCGGTGCTGTACGGCTTCAACAATCCCAAGAGCGCATTCTTCGAGATCTGGCTGCTTCCCATGACCGGAGAGGCCAAGCCCACGCCGCTGATCACGGGCCCCTACCATTGCGGCCAGGCAGTCTTCTCGCCCGATGGCCGGTGGGTCGCCTATACGTCGACCGAATCCGGGAAAGCGGAGATCTACGTCCAGAGCTTCCCCGAGCGATCGGGGAAGTGGCAGATCTCGGCCAACGGCGGCACCAATCCGAGGTGGGCACACAACGGCCGCGAGCTGTTCTTCCTCTCCCCGGAGCAGCGCATCATGGCCGCCGAAGTGAATTCCACCCCGGCGTTCGAGGCCTCGGTGCCGAGGCCACTGTTCATCGCCCATCTGCTCTTCCCCGGCACGCAGATCCGCTCCTATTACGAGCTGAGCCCCGACGATCAGCGCTTCCTGCTGGTGGCCACCGAGCCCGGCGACGTGCTCGCGGGATCGAGCGTGATCGTCAACTGGACCAAGACCTTCGAGAAGTAGCAGGAACCGCTACGTCACGTCGCGGCGGTCCTGGGGGTCGAGCGCGTCCCGCAGCCCGTCGCCGAGGAAATTGAAGCAGAAGAGCGTGAGCGAGAGCGCGATCCCGGGAAAGGTCACGAGCCACGGGAACAAGGCGATCAGCCGCGCCCCCTCGGACACCAGCGTCCCCCACGAAGCGTCGGGCGGCTGCACGCCGAGTCCGAGGAAGCTGAGAAAGGCCTCCTGCAGGATGATCGCCGGCACGGTGAGCGTGGTGTAGACGATCACCGGGCCGAGCGTGTTCGGCACGATGTGGCGGAAGATGATCTGCCCGTCGCCGGCGCCGAGCGCGCGGGCCGCCTCCACGAAGTTCTGGTTCTTGAGCGAGAGGACCTGACCGCGGACGATGCGCGCCATCGTCAGCCACTGCACGAGCCCGAGCGCCACGAACAGCATCAGGATGCTGCGGCTGAAGAACACCAGCAGCAGGATGACGAGGAAGATGTAGGGGAGCGAATAGAGCACGTCGACCACCCGCATCATGATCTCGTCGGCCCGTCCGCCGCGGTAGCCCGCGATCGCCCCGTAGCCCACGCCGATCACGAGGCTCACCAGCGTGCCGATGAAGCCGACGAGCAGCGAGATGCGGCCGCCGTAGATCACGCGCGCGAAGGTGTCGCGGCCGAGCTCGTCGGTTCCGAACCAGTGGGTGCCTGAAGGCGGCGAGGCGCCGAGTGCCAAGTTCTGAGCGGTGGGGTCGCTGAGCCCCGGAATCCAAGGTGCGGAGAAGGCGATCAGGCCGACGGCGACCAGGAAGATCCCCGAGGCGACGGCGAGGCGGTTTCGCCGCATCCGCTTCCACGCGTCGGCCCACAGGCTCTCGGGACGCGTGGAATGAGTCTCGACGCCGACCGCGGGACCCTGGGGTTGGTCGCGAATCACCGCAGCGCCCGTGCTCACGCCAACTCCACGCGTGGATCGAGCCGGGTATAGGCGACATCCACGAACAGGTTCAGCACCATGAGGAAGAAGGCATAGAAGAGCACCACGCCGAGCACCAGCGTGTAGTCGCGGTTGAACGCCGCGTTGACCAGATGCCTTCCCAGCCCGGGCACCGCGAAGATGCTCTCGACCACGATCGAGCCGGTGATGATGCGAGCCGCCGCCGGGCCCAGGTAGCTCACGACCGGCAGGATGCCGAGCTTGAGCGCGTGCTTGTAGACCACATCCTTCTCGGGCAAGCCCTTGGCGCGCGCGGTGCGGACGTAGTCCTGGCGCAGCACTTCGAGCATGCCGCCGCGCGTCAGCCGCGCGATGTAGGCGACATAAGCGGTGGACAGCGTCATCACCGGCAGGATGCGGCTCGAGGCGCCCTGCCACAGCGCGGGCGGCAGCAGAAAGAGCGAGAGAGACAGCGTGAGCACCAGCGCCGGGCCGAGCACGAAGTTGGGGATCGACACGCCGGCCAGCGCCGCCGCCATCGCCGCGTAGTCGCCGGCCTGGTTCTGCCTGAGCGCGGCGAACACGCCGATCGGCACCCCGATCATGACGGCGAGCAGCAACGCCCACAGTCCCAGCTCGAGCGACACCGGAAAGGCCTCGAGGATGATCTCCCGCACCTGTCGCGCCGGGAACTTGTACGAGGGACCGAAGTCGAATCGGACCGCATTGCCGAGAAAGGTGAAGTACTGCTCGTGGAGGGGACGGTCGAGACCGTATGACTTCTTGAGCTGCTCCAGCGCCGCGGGCGGGATCTCGCGCTCCGAGAGGAAAGGACCGCCGGGCGCGAGCCTCATCATGAAGAACGTGAGGGTGGCGATCACCCACAGCGTCGGGATCATCAACAGCAGACGCCGGACGACGAAGGTCCCCACGTCAGCGAACGCCGGCCACGGGGCCCTGGTGGGGGCGGTCCCAGCCGCGATCGATCCACACGTACTTGAGTGGGTGCGTATCGAGCGCGGTCGAGTAGAGCCCTCTCACGTAGGGCTTCACCAGCTCCGAGGTGGAGTACTGATAGATCGGGATCACCGGCGCCTGGTCGAGCACCATGGCCTCGGCCCTGCCCATGATCTCGAGGCGCTTCAACGGGTCGAGCTCGCGCGCCGCTTCCGCCATCAGCGCGTCATAGGCCGGGCTCTTCCAGCCGGTGCGGTTGTTGCCGTCGTTGCCCTGCATCATGCCGAGGAAGGTGTGAGGGTCGAGGTAGTCGCCGATCCACGAGCGGCGCGCGACGTCGTACTGGAGCGACACCGTGGCCTGCAGATAAGAGCCCCACTCCTGGTTGGACAGTTCCACGTCGATGCCGAGCGTTCGCTTCCACATCGACTGGACGGCCTCGGCGATCCGCCGGTGGTCCTCGCCGTTGTTGAATAGGATGGAGACCTTCGGAAATCCCTTGCCGCCGGGATAGCCCGCGCGCGCCAGGCATTCGCGCGCCTTCTCGGGGTCGTGCTTCTGCCCGGCCGGATGCCGGTAGCCGGGATAGCCGGAGGGCGCGAAATTCCCCCACGGCTCCTTGCTCTTCCGCAGCAGATCGCGGGCGATCGCTTCACGATCTACCGCGAATGCGAGCGCGCGGCGCACCCACACGTTGTCGTACGGCTTGCGGGTGACGTTGAACGAGTAGAAGTAGATCCCCTGGTAGAGGCCGGTGCGGAAGTCCTTGAACTCCCGGAGGTAGGGGATGTACTGCGCGGGAACGTAGCCGCTCGGGTTCCAGTCGACGACCCCGGCCTTGTAGAGGTTGGCGCAGGTGTTGAGGTCGTCGACCGAGAGCGCGACGACCTTGTCGAGGCGCACGCTGCGCGCGTCCCAGTAGCGTGGGTTCTTCACGAAGACGAAGCGATCGCCTTGCCGCCAGCGCTCGAGCAGGAACGGTCCGTTGCTCACGATGTGCTTCGGGTTCGTCCAGCGCTGGCCGTACTTCTCGATCAAGGGCCGCGGGACCGGCATCAGCGTGTAGTACTGCGTCATGAAGAGAAAGTAGGGGGTCGGCTGGGCGAGGCGGACGACGAAGGTGCTGTCGTCTCTGGCCGAGAGCCCGAGGCGGGTCTCGTCCTTGATCTCGCCCTTGTTGAAGGCTTCCCCGTTCTCGACCGGGAAGAGGAACGACGCGTACCGCGAAGCGGTTTCGGGGCGCAGGACGCGGACCCAGGACCAGCGGAAGTCCTCGGCGGTCAGCTTGGACCCATCGCTCCAGATGAGCCCGGGCCTCAGGTGGAAGGTATAGGTCCGGCCGTCCGGACTGACCTCCCAGCGGTAGGCCTGGCCGGGCTCGGGCTCGAGGGTCTTGGGGTTGGGTAGCGTGAGGCCTTCGAAGATGGCCCGGACCACCCGTCCGTCCGGCTGCCCGGAGATCACCCCTGGATCGATGCGCTCGGGCTCGGCGCCGTTGTTGTAGGTGAACACCTCCTCGGCCGGGGGCTTCACGCTCCCGAAGTATCGCGGCCCCGAGGTGGAGGTCTGGAGGGCTGCGCGATCCGATCCGGAGCAGCCGGCGACCAGCACCAGTACGCCGAGCAGTCGTCTCATGGCCTCGGAGTATAGCCAACGTGTCCCAGGGCGCCCGCGAAGCCTGGATGTAAGGCCCGGACGACAGATTCTCGGCGACCGATGCGGAGTTCCGACGCCGTGTCCGACAGCCCGAAGCCGCAGCCCCATGAGCCACAACGAAAAAGACCGCCGAAAAATCACCCGCCGCGATCGGCGCGGGCTTTGCACAGAGCCTCGCGCCTAGCTCTTTCGGCGCTCATGTGCTCCCCCGAGGCTCAGGCACCTCCCGGCGGCGTGACCGGGCCTGAAGAAGAAGGAATCCATGGAATCGATCTACGTGAAGTGCGGAGTGTGCGGGAACCAGCTTCCCGCGAGCTACGTTCGTCAACGCGGGTTCGTCACCTGCTCCTGCGGCCTCCGCATCGACTCGGTGCCGGGCGATCGCGAGCATCACCACCTGAGGAACTTCCTGTTCCTGGCGGTGACCGCCATCCTCATCACCGTCGCGGCCACGGTCGGCCGGCACTTCCTCGGCTAGGAGCGGGAAGGCCGGGGAAATCCGGCCACCGAGATCAAGTGCGGCGTCCGTGTGCCGATACCTTCCGGCGTGAGGCGCGAAGATCGCGCCACCGCATCCCGAATGCACGTCAGGGAGGAACCATGTCCGGCACAGCTCGCCCCACCATGGAAGAGATCAGGTCGATTCTTGCGGACATGGCCCGATGCGTCGCGTCGGATGAAGATCCCACCCTGGATCCAGTGATTCGCGCCGGGATCCGGCGCGCGGTCGACGAGCTCGAGCGATTCATTCCCGGTCTCGAGCCGGTTCCCGATGCCGAGGGCGCGCGCCACATGGTCTCCGCCGCCGGCAACGCGCTGCTCGCCGGTCGCCCGCGGGTTGCCCTGGCGCGCGCGCTGCGAGGCCTGTCCTACGCCCCTCACCATCCGGAGCTCCATTACCTGGCGGCTTCCTCGTGCTTCGAGCTCGCCGCCGCCAGCGAAGCGATCTCGCTGCTCGCGCATACGCTGTGGATCCACCCCGGCCACGAGAAGGCGCGGCGCGAGCTGGACACCCTCTCGGTGTTCGGTTCAGGTGAAGAAACGGGCTTCGGCGACAACACGGATCAGGACGAGGATCGCGCCGCCTGATCACGCGACGCGCATGCCGGGCGTGGCTCGCTTCGGCTCGCCGGGCTGTGCAACACTCAGCGCGTGCGCTGGTCATTCCGTATCGGCACCATCGCGGGCATCCGCGTCGAGCTGCACGTCACCTTCCTGCTCTTCGTCCTCTGGGCCGGACTCTCGCAGGGATTGCTGACGGGTGACGTGCTCGGCGCCGTGAGCGGCGTCACTCTCCTGCTTTCGGTGTTCGGCTGCGTGCTTCTCCACGAGCTCGGCCACGCCATGGCTGCCCGCCGGTACGGCATCCGCACCCGCGACATCGTGCTCCTGCCGATTGGTGGCGTCGCACGACTCGAGCGCATGCCGAGCCGCCCATCCCAGGAAGTGGTCGTGGCCCTGGCGGGCCCTGCGGTGAACCTGGTGATCGCGGCCGGGCTCTTTGGGTTCCTGACCCAGGTTCCGATCGGAAGCGCGGCCGTCGCCGAGGTCCTGCAGTCGCTGCTCCAGGTCAATGTGCTGATGCTGGGTTTCAACCTGATCCCGGCTTTTCCGATGGATGGCGGCCGCGTGCTGCGCGCCCTGCTCGCCATGAAGATGCCCCACGTGCGCGCCACGCGCTTCGCCGCGGGTGTGGGGCAGGCCATTGCGCTCGTATTCGCCGTCGTGGGCTTCGGCGTCTTCCACAACCCGATGCTGATCTTCATTGGCCTGTTCGTCTTCCTCATGGCCGGCGAGGAACAGGCCCTGGCGAGTGCCCGAGCGACGATGACCGGGTTCCCGGTCCGGTCCGCGATGATCACCGAGTTCGAGACGCTCGACGCCTCGGACCCTTTGCAGCGGGCGGTGGATCTGCTGATGAGCGGAAGCCAGCAGGACTTTCCGGTGCTGGAGAACGGCGCGCCGATCGGTATCCTGTCGCGGGCCGATCTGATTGCCGCGCTCAAGACGATCGGCGTCCACGGGCGGGTCTCCGAGGCCATCCAGCGCGAGTCCCAGATGGCCGATCCAGGTGAGCCGCTGGAGGATGTGTTCCAGCGCATGCGGGAGCGTCGCCGCTCGGCGCTTCCGGTGGTGAGCGCCGGCCATCTTGTGGGCATGGTGACCACCGAAAACGTCGGGGAGCTCTTGCTGGTCCAGGACGCGCTACGTCGTCATTCCGGCCGGTGACCGTGGCTTCGCACCACGTCCCAGTCGGCCGCATCGCCGCGCTGCTCGCGCTCGCGGTCGGGATCTGGGCGCTGGCCCGCGGGGCCCAGGAGCCGCGCTGGCGCTCGCTCACTCCGGGCGCCGAGTTCGCGCTTCTGCGCGGCGAGCCCTATTGCCGCCACGGCTCGGCCGACATCGCCGTGCTGCGGCTCGATCCGTCGCGAGTGGGCCTCAAGGTTCTGCACTTCACCCGGCAACCCGATCATCGCCCGCTTTCGCTGCCAGAGTGGCAGAAGCGTTTCCGGGCCATGGCTGTGTTCAATGCCGGGCAGTACTACCCCGATCTTTCCTACATGGGCATGCTGGTGAGCGACGGCGAGGTGGTGTCCTCGCGGCCGCACCCCAGCTTTCGAGCCGCGCTCGTCGCCACGCCCGACCGCGGTCCCCGCGACGCCAAGGTGCTCGACCTCAACCAGGTGTCGCTCAAAGCCGCCCGCGGCGAGTGGCGGGAGATCGCCCAGTCCTTCATGTTGTTCGACCAGAAAGGCCAGAGGCGGGTACGAAAGACCGAGCAAGTGGCAAACCGGACCGTGGTCGGGCAGGACCGCCGCGGGAACCTGGTGGTCATCACGAGCGAAGGAGGCTACACGCTGTGGGAGTTCGCCGAGCTGCTGCAACGATCTCCGCTCCAGCTCACTCACGCGATGTCGATGGATGGAGGCCACGAAGCGGGACTGTGCGTGGTCGCGGGGCGCTTTCGCTACGGCACCTTCGGCCACTGGAGCGACGATCATCCGCCCGACGCGGCCGTTCCTCTTCCCGCGGTGGTCGCCGTGATGGCGCGATGACCAGCATCCCTTGTCCGCGCTGCGGCCGGACCGTGCATCGCGTGGCCTCCGGGCGCCCGGTGGGCGTCATGAAGATCCGGTGCCCGCGCTGCCGTTATCTGATGTTCGACTACCCGCGCCCCTGCGCGGGCGTGGTAGTGCTGAGGGGCGAGTCGGTGCTGCTCTTGCGGCGCGGCCATCTGCCGAAGCGCGGCTGGCTGGATCTTCCGGGAGGATTCGTCGAGGCAGGAGAGGACCTCGAGCAGGCGGCGCGCCGCGAGCTGCGCGAGGAAACCGGCCTGGTCGTGGGGCCGGTCCACTCGCTCGGCTACCACTGGGATCGTTACCCGTTGAAGGGCTACGGGGCATTCCCGACGATGAACTTCTACTACGCGGCTCGCTGGCGCAAAGGCGTACCGCGTGCCGCCGACGACGCGGCGGCCGCCGACTGGGTTCCCTTCAACCGGCTTCCCGCCGCGCGCCGCCGATTCGCATGGCCCCACATGGCCACGGTGCTGCGCGAGGCACGCCGGCAGCTCGGCGGAGGGCACTGATTTGGACTGGCTCGGCACCCGCGAGATGGCGGGCGGATCCGTGGGCCGCTATCGGATCTTCTTCCAGGGCGTCGAATGCGGGGAGGAGCGCTGGTCCATCGAGCCGCACCAGGATGGCCTGGTGGCGAGCGGCGCCCAGGAGACCCTGGCGCCGCACCCGCTTCCGAACCGGCACGAATACCGGGCGACGCTCGGCGCCGACGGCCGGCTCACGGGGCTGGAGATCCAGTGGAGCGTGGGCCCGCAGCGATTGCTTGCCCTCCATCACGCCGAAGGCGGCATCTGGCGGGCGCGCATCGAGCTCGGCGGACACGTGAAGGAGCAGCACGGCGACTACCCCGAGTTCTGCGAGGTCGACTACGCCACCCATCTCATGAGCTGGTTCGTGCTCGCGCGCCGCGACTTCGCGCTGGGCGGGGAGCACGAGTTCCCGGTCCTCCGGATCGGTCCCCCGTACATGGCGGTTTCCCCCGAGCGCATGCGCATCCGCTGTGTGGAGGCAGGGGCCTTCGAGACCCCGTTCGGGCGTCTGGAAGCCAAACGCTACGTGGTCAGCCTGCCCCCCAGATCCGAGGCGGAGGGTTACAGCTTCTGGGCCGATAACGATGGCATGGTCCTCGAATCGTACGACGACCCGAATGGAGACCGGCCCTGGATGCGCCTGGTCGAGTGGGCCCGCCGATGAGCACGGCCCCGGGGTCCCCGCAAGGCTCTGCTATCCTGCCGCCCGGTCCAACCACCCGTCCTCCGGACGCGACTCGAGGAAGCCGCATGAAGGGCCTGGTCATCGTGGTGGTCCTGGTGCTGTCCGTCGCGATCCTGATCGAGGTCGTCGCGATCGGAGGCGCCTGGTTGCTCCATCGCCAGGGCAAGATCGCCGACGAGATCGCGTGGCTCGAAGGCCTGCAGCCGATCATGGTCTGGGATCGGGCGCTCGAGGGGCAGATCGACCGCCTCTATCGAGAGCGCGTGCGGGCGGAGCTGGATGCCGATCGTCTCGATCGCGCCGTCCACGCACTTCGCCTGGCTCGCGGGCGCGCGCTCTCTCGCGGTCTCAAGCCCGATCCCGATCTGACCTCACTTGGCATCGAGACATTCACCCGCGCGGCCGACCGCGTGGAAGCCCACGGCCAGCTGAAGGGAGCCGCCGACTGGGACGACAGCCTGTTCGTGTTCGCGGTTCGCGCTCAGGAGCCGCACCACCGCTTCGCGGCGGTGGCGGCCTTCGTGGAAGGGCTCGACCTTCGCGTTCGAGCTGGGGATCCATGCGGGGCGCTCAGCCGAGTCGAGTGGGCGCGCCGGGGGTTGGGCGGCGAGATCCCGGGATTCCAGCCAAACGTCGAGGAAGACCTGCTCACCCAGTGCCGCGCAGCTCGCAGAAATCGGCGACCCTGAGCATGCAAGCTATAGAGCCGCTTTGTTTCTGCTTCAGAACGAGCTTTTTCTCGAAGCCGCATTGCTGCAAGTCGAGTCGCGCGGAATCCTGAAGTCGAAGCGTTCATCCTGACTCCAGACGGTTCTTCGATGAGGCGCTATTTCTTTTTGGTTGAGGCGCGGCGCGCGACTTCTCTATTGTTGTGACGCGGGGAGCGACTCGCGGAGATGCCGCGTGAGCACACAAGCGAAGCGGTAATCACGCACACCGCTTGGCGCTCCCGAAGTGAAGGGCGGAGGCTGGCGCTTCCGCCCTTCGTATTTCTTGTGCGGCGCTCAGCGCAGCAACACGAACATCCTCGCCGCGCGAATCCCGCTCGCCGTCGTGACGCGCACCCAATACACGCCCCCGGCGACGCGCGCACCGCCCGCGCCCGTGCCATCCCAGTCGAAGGTGTGTGGGCCCTCATCGAGCTGCCCGTCCGCAAGATTCATCAGCCTTCGGCCCGTGACATCATAGATCGCGACGGTGGCTCGCTCAGTCTTCGGCAGGACGAGCCGAATCGTGGCGGAGCCGTGTGTGGGATTGCTCGCCAGGCTGAGGAACGCCGAGGCATCCGCGCCCATCGGGACATCGGTACACGTGGTGAGGGGACAGGCCGGAGTGCAAGACAGTGAGCCAAATGGGCCACTGAGCACGCCATATGCGTACTGCCGGCGCCCGGTCGTACTCGCGTTGCCAAGACTGCCGAGCTCTGCCAAGTCGAAGCCATCGAGAAGGCTGATGAACGGCCTGATCCCCCCGGAGTTGGGTGCATACACACTAGCGACGTATGGGCCAAAGGATCCGACGTTCTCGTAGTACGCCTTGGCTTGCCCGGGGGGCGATGTGGAATTGACGACGAAGACATCGTGGGCGTTCGATCGCAGCCCAAATGGCCCCATGGGCGACGGTGGGGGCATGACGTCCAGAGTCACGCTGGGGTTCGAATTACCCGAGAGTGATCTGTAATCGCCACTGAGTAGCGAGGCCCTCAGATAGGTCGAGACGAAGGAAGGATGAGCGACGCTCTCCGACTGACCGAACCCGCTGCCCATGAACCACAGCCC
>DASTBI010000057.1 GCA_035712145.1 Candidatus Eisenbacteria bacterium
GCCGCATTTCAGGAGGAGATCATGACCACGCCGCCCATCGATCCGCGAGTCCGCATCGGACACGTCCACCTCAAAGTGTCGGACATCGACCGGGCGCTCGAGTTCTACTGCGGCGTGCTGGGCTTCGAGCTCACGGCGCGCCTGCCGGGGGCGGCGTTCATCTCGGCCGGCGGGTATCACCATCACATCGGGCTCAACACCTGGCACAGCAAGGGCGGCTCGGCGCCGCCCGCCAACACCACCGGCCTCTACCACGTCGCCATCCTCTATCCCGATCGCGCGACTCTGGCCGACGCGCTCAGGCGGCTGGAAGACGCCGGCATCGAGCTGGACGGTGCTTCGGATCACGGCGTCAGCGAAGCAATCTACCTGCACGACCCGGACGGGAACGGCATCGAGCTCTATCGCGACCGGCCGCGCGAGGAATGGCCCAGGGACGCGGCCGGGAACTTCACCATGGTCAACGAGCGCCTCGACATCGCCGGGCTCCTCAAGGAGCCGACGAAAGAGCCCGTGCGCCGGCCGGAGTAACCCCGAGGGACTAGGTCGTCGCGAGCTCCCGAGGCAACGGCCGCTCGCGCGCGAGCTGCGATGCCTCGCCCGGCGGCAGCACCGCGTCCTCGACCACGAGACCGCGGAAGAGCTGGATCGGCACCAGCTCGAAGTAGACGTTGCGGGGCTTCACCCGATCGGGCGGGTTCTCCCACACCTCGGCCGGCGGCATCTCGTCGATGCGCAGCGCCGCGGTGGCGGCGGGCAGGAACTTGCGACGGGAGGCCAGCGCGTACGCGGGCACCGAGTGCTCGCGCGCGGCGAGCGCCGCGGCGAACGAGCCGATCTTGTTGAGCACGCCGAGCTCGGTGACCGCGTCAGCCCCAATCCATAAGAGCTGGGCCTGGGACAGCACCAGCGGGAGCGCGGCATCGACGACGAGCCACACTGGGATGTCGCGCGCCGCAAGCGTCGCCGCCAGCTCACGGCCTTCTTGTAACGGCCGGCTCTCGGCGATCAGCACGCGTGGCTCGTGTCCGGCTTCGTGCGCCGCGAGCAGCGCGTCACGCACCAGCGAGCTCGAGGAGAGCGTGGCAATCCACGCGCCGCGTCCGCTCAGGAGCTTCATCGCCTGCTGGACGACCGCGCGCCGGATCATGGCGAGATCGGCCAGCTCGGCCGCGCACGACTCTTCGAGCGCCCGCCGCAGATCGGCGACACGATCGCCGCGCGTCACGGCCGTGTCGGCGACTTCCAGCGCGCGCGCGGCGAGCTGATGGATCAGCGCCATCGTCGGCTGCGTGCGCTGCGCATCGCGCAGCCAGCCGAGCAGCGCCAGGCGGAGCTCGATCGGGCCGGGCGAGGGATCGGCCGCGATCCAGCGCCTGAGCCCTTCGAGGAAGGCGTTGGCGACGTCTTCCGATCCGGAGCGGCGGTCGTCGCGGAAGCTGGCCATGCCAAACCCTTTAGAGTGTGGTGGTGAGGACGATGCGTACCTGGTTGGTATTCATGTTCGCGTGTGCTAACTTGCTGCCCCTCTGAAGTTAGCGGGACGCGCTTCCCTTCTCCAGGGACTTCGCGACCGGCCTGCGGGGCGTAACCCGTTCCATGATCACGACGATCTCCGATCGAGTCCAGCACGAGTTGCTGCCCCGGGTGTCGAAACCGAATCGATACCTGGGCAATGCCTTGCACGCGCCCCACAAACCGCTCGCCGAGGCGGAGATCAAGGTGCTGATGGCGTTCCCGGACGCCTTCGAGATCGGGCTCTCGAACATCGGCATCCGGATCATCCACCACGTCCTGAACCAGCGGCCGGATGTGGCCGCGGAGCTGGTCTTCGCACCCTGGCCCGACGCCGAGGCCGAGATGCGCCGGCGCGGGATCCCGCTGTTCTCGATGGAATCGCACGCCGCCGCGTCGGACTTCGACCTGATCGGCTTCTCGCTCCAGTACGAGCTGCAGTACACCAATGTGCTCAACATGCTGGATCTCGCCGGCCTTCCGCTGCGCTCGGTTGAGCGCGACGCCGGTCATCCCGTCATCATCGCCGGCGGGGCGCAGGCGTTCAGCCCCGAGCCGGTGGCCGAATTCGTCGACGCGTTCGTGATCGGCGACGGCGAGGAGGCGATCCATCGCGTCGTCGACCTGGTGAAGTGCTCTAAGCGGGAGCGCTGGTCGCGGCCCGTGCTGCTGCGCCGCCTGGCGCACGTGGACGGGGTGTACGTGCCGATGGGCTACGAGACGCGCGCCACCTCCGAAGGGTGGCTGGTGCCGGTGGCGCGACCGGGATTTCCTTCGCGGGTGCGCTCGGTCTGGGTGAGCGAGCTGAAGAGTGATTACTACCCGTCGGCCCCGCTGCTCCCGATCGGCGAGATCACCCACGACCGGCTCTCGGTCGAGATCATGCGTGGCTGCACTCGCGGCTGCCGTTTCTGCCAGGCCGGCATGATCAACCGGCCGGTGCGGGAGAAGCCGGGCCAGCAGGTGGTGGAGGAGGTGCTGCGCGGACTGTCGGCCACCGGGCTCGAGGAAGTGTCGCTGGTGTCGCTTTCGAGCACCGATCACACGCAGATCGTCGACCAGGTGAATACCCTCGCCGACGCGCTGTGCGCCACCCGCGTGCAGATCGCGCTGCCTTCGACCCGCCCGGACAACGTCCCGGTCGACGTGGCCCGCCGCATGGCGGCGCAGAAGAAGGGCTCGATCACGCTCGCGCCCGAAGCCGGCAGCCAGCGGATGCGCGACGTGATCAACAAGAACCACACCGAAGAAGAGCTGCTGCGCTCGGTGGCGACCGCGGCGCGGGAGGGCTACACCGGGGCCAAGCTCTACTTCATGTGCGGGCTGCCGGGCGAGAACGACGACGACCTGCGCGCGATCCTGAGCCTCGGCCACCGCGCCTGGCAGGAAGCGCGCGCCGCCGGCAACGGGACCTTCAAGATCACGGTCAGCGTCTCGCCGCACGTGCCCAAGCCGCACACGCCTTTCGCCTGGGCCGAGCAGTTGACCATCGCCGAGCTGGACCGGCGCCTGGGGGTGCTGCGTGAGGCGGCGCGCGGCAAGCCGGTGACGCTCAAGTACCGCGATGCCGAGACCTCGCTGCTCGAGGGTGTGTTCACCCGCGGCGACCGCAGGCTCGGGCAGGCGGTGGAAGAAGCCTTCCGCCGCGGCTGCCGCTTCGACGCCTGGACCGAGCATCTGCAGTTCGACACCTGGATGGCGGTCTTCCACGACCTCGGCATCGATCCCGAGCGCTATCTCGCGGAGCGCTCCACCGAGCTGGATCAGCCATGGGACGTGGTCCAGTCGCCGGTGACCCGGAAGTTTCTCGTCCGCGAGAAGGTGCGCGCCGACCGTGCGGCGATCACCGAGGACTGCCGCCTCGAGGACATCTGCTTCTCGTGCGGCGTCTCCGAATGTCCGCAACGCCCGTGGGTCAAGCAGCCCCACGTTCCGATCGATCTGCCGCATGCACAGCGGGCGGCGGTTGCGTTCGGGCGCCGGGCGCGGCGCGTTCACGGTCCCGAGCCGCGGCGCTCCACCTCGAACACCCGCAAAGGACGCGGAATCACCACCAGCACGCGCTTCCGCATCGAGTTCGCGAAAGGCGCGGCCATGCGCTTCACCTCGCATCTCGACTTGATGCGGGCGTGGGAGCGCACGCTGCGCCGCTCCGAGCTGCCGCTCGCGTTTTCCCAGGGGCACCACCCGCACATCAAGATGTCGTTCGGGCCTCCGTTGCCGCTGGGCTACCGTTCACGGGCTGAAGTCTTCGATCTCGAGCTTTCAAGGCCGCCGGGCGTCGACCTCCAGGAGAGACTCGACGCCGTGCTTCCCGAGGGACTCGCGGTTCTGCGCTTCCAGCCCATCCTGTTCAAGACTCCTTCGTTGATGAGCCAGCTCGAGGGCGCCTCCTATCGCGTGCGTTTCCCGCACGCGATCCTGGACGAGGCCGGCCTCGCGCACGACACGCTCGCTTCGCGCCTCTCACGGCGAGCGAACTCGCTCCTCGCGCGCGACCACATCGTGGTGCGCCGCAAGAACGAAGGGACGACCCGCGAATTCGACGCTCGTCCATCGATCGTGGCACTCGACATCGGCTCCGAAGACGGTTCCACGGTGCTGGATTGTCACCTGCGGTTCACGCCGCGGGCGTCCGTCCGGCCCGAGGAGCTGCTCCTGGAGCTGATCCCGGAGGCCGACCCTCGGGGCGCCGACGTGGAGCGCATGGCGCTCTGGTCGGAGGCTTCGGGCCGCCGGCGGGATCCGCTCGAGCTGCTCACCCACGGGGACGAAGCCGTCGCGCGGATGTATGGGACGACTTCGTGAAGCAGTCCATCATCATCAACGCAGACGCCTACGAAACCCGCATCGCGATCCTCGAAGACGGTGAGCTCGCCGAGCTCCTCGTCGAGCGCGCCGACCAGCGTCGCCACGTCGGGGACATCTACAAGGGCCGCATCAACGCCGTCCTGCCCGGCATGCAGGCGGCCTTCGTCGACCTCGGGCTGCCGAAGACCGGCTTCCTCCACGCCTCCGATCTCGCCGAGTCGCTGAGCGGCCTCGACGACATCTCGGATCTGGAAGAGAACGGCGATCGCCGGCGACGCCGGGCGCCGGCGCCCAAGATCGAAGACCACCTGAAGAAGGGCCAGGAGATCCTGGTGCAGATCACCAAGGAGTCGATCGGCACCAAGGGCCCTCGCGTCACCCAGCAGGTCAGCCTGCCCGGGCGCTTCTGCGTGCTCATGCCGGGCGTGGACCACGTCGGCGTGTCGCGCCGCATCGAGGAGCGCTCGGAGCGCCAGCGCATCAAGGCCATCATCGGCGACTTGAAGCCCAAGGGCGTGGGACTGATCGCCCGCACCGCCGGCGAGGGCAAGGGCGACCCGGAGTTCGCGGCCGACGTCAAGCATCTCGCCAAGCTGTGGGTGAAGATCGACCGCAAGTCGGCCTCCGTGCGCGCGCCGTCGCTGGTGCACCGCGAGATGGAGATGACCGCCAGCCTGATCCGCGACCTCTTCACCGACGACGTGGAAGAGGTGGTGATCGACGACAAGGAGTCGTTCAACGAGATCCAGGCTTATCTGAAGTCGGTTTCCCCCGAGCTGAGAGATCGCGTCAAGCTCTACAAGGGCCGCGATCCCATCTTCGACGCCTTCGAGATCGAGTCGCAGATCGAGAAGACCTTCGAGCGCAAGGTCTGGCTCAAGAAGGGCGGCTACATCTGCGTCGACCACGCCGAGGCGCTGGTCGCGATCGACGTGAACACCGGACGCTTCACCGGCAAGAAGAACCAGGAAGAGACCATCCTCCGCACCAACCTCGAAGCGGCGCGCGAGATCCCTCGTCAGCTCCGGCTGCGCGACATCGGCGGCATCATCGTCATCGACTTCATCGACATGGAGATCGAGAGCAACAAGCGCGCGGTGCTGGACGAGCTTCGCACCGAGCTGCGCAAGGACCGCGCGCGCACCAAGGCCTTCGCGGTCTCGGACCTCGGCCTGGTGGAGATGACCCGGCAGCGCGAGCGCTCGAGCCTGCTCCACTACTACACCGAGGACTGCCCGCACTGCGGCGGCCTCGGCAAGGTGCCGTCGCACGAGACCATGCTGGTGAAGCTCGAGCGCGCCATGCGTCGCGTGGCCGCGATCGGCACCGAGAAGCGCATCACGCTCAAGGTCAATCCCGAGGTCGCGCTGTACTTCGTCGAGCAGGAGGCGCGGCGCTTCGCCGAGCTCGAGAAGCGCTTCCGTCTCCAGGTCGACCTCAAGGACGATCCGCAGCTCAAGCGCGGCGACATGAAGGTCTACACCGACAAGAAGCTCGACATCACCAAGCAGGTGGTGGGCGCGGTGCCCGGGACGTAGCCTTGGACTGCGCGCCCGACGTCCTGCTGCGGCGCTTCGACTCACCTGACGAGACCCGGGTCATGAGCCGCGGCACGTTCGAGATCGTGAGGATCGGCGGCATCACGATCGGACGCGCCACCTATCAGCCAGGCTGGAAGTGGTCGGTCGACGTCGGTCCGCGGATCGGCGAGAAGCTCTGCGCGCTCGAGCACGTCGGTCTGGTGCTCCAGGGCAAGGCGGTGGTCGCTTTCCTCGATGGACGCCTGGTCGAGCTGGCGGCGGGCGAGCTGTTCAACGTCCCGCCGGTTCCTCACGACAGCTGGGTCGTGGGAGACGAGCCCTACGTTTCGCTGCACTTCCAGGGAGCCGAGCACTACGCCAAGAGCCATCCGTAAGAACGGCGTGGTCCCGAGGGCCGATCGCCAACCCAAGGCCGCGCGGCCTTCATCCGGCGCGCATGTCGCGCTGATCCGGGGCATCAACGTCGGCCGGGCCAAACGGGTGGCCATGGCCGACCTGCGCGCGATCGTCGAGAAGCTCGGCTACGAGGACGTCCGCACCCTGCTCAACAGCGGCAACGTCGTCTTCCGCGCGGCCAAGGGTACGGGGGCCGCGGCGGGGATCGAGCGGGCGATGAAGGCGAAGCTCGGCGTGTCCGCGCAGGTCGTCGTGCTCGGCGCGGCGGACCTCGCCGCGATCGTGAAGGAAAACCCGCTGGCGAAGGTCGCGACCAACCCCTCGCGGCTCATGGTCGCCGTCCCGATCGACGGCGACCTCTCGCGCCTGAAGCCCCTGGCCAAGGAGGACTGGAAACCGGAGGCGCTGGCGCTTGGCCGGCGCGCCGCCTATTTCTGGTGTCCAGACGGACTGCTCGAGAGCCGCCTGGGCGTCGCGATGTACCGCACTCACGGCGAGCGGCTCACCATCCGAAACTGGGCGACGATCACCAAGCTCCAGGCACTCACGCGAGACGACTGAACTCGAACAGCCTCATAAAACAGTTTCACGGCCGATGTCCGGCGATGTACGCTGATTGCCCCCGATCTCCAAGAATTCGAACCCGCGACACGGAAGGCGCACCTCTTTGAGGAGACATCATGTCCTTCTTCCGCCGCCACAAGAGTCTCGCCTTCAACCTGGGATTGGTCGCCCTGGCTCTCGCCGCCGCCGTAGGACTGCAGATCGTCCTCGGACCCGCGACGGTGTCCGCCGCCAAGGATGAAGTCTGCATCTGCCACGCCACAGGCCGGGCGCCGAGCACGCACTTCGTCACGGTTTGCGCCAATCGCACGGCTATCTATGGACAGGCCGGGCACTTCAACGAGGACGGCACGCCTCAGGCCGGTCACGAAGAGGATTACGAAGGTCCGTGCACCGGGTCGGATCCGTCCCCGACGCCCGACCCCTCGCCGGGTATCAAGTAGGCTCTTCCTGGTCGCGAAGGCAACGGCCCGGAGCGCGAGCTCCGGGCCGCTTCGTTGCCAGCCCCCTCAGTCGCGCACGACGCGGAAGCTGATCGGCCGCTGCACTCGCTCGAAGCCGCTGCGTGAAGGCTCCTCGGTATTCACGATCAGGCGCTCGAGCGCCCGCATCGCGTTGAGGTCCGCGATCGCGTGGCTCGAAACCGGCGGGCCATCCACCACCAGGATCAGCCGGGTGCGCACGTTGAGCAGATTCCAGGCATCCGCCGCCTCGCGCGTGGGAGGGTAGCCGGGCAGCACCACGATCAGGTCGGCCTGCTCCGGCGTCTGCTGCAGCGGCTCGAGATCGGCATAGGACCTCGGCCAGGCCGGCAGCGCGAGCAGCACGTGCGCGAGTCCCGTGGTGTTGTGGAGCTCGTAGAGCTCGTTGGCGGCCGGAATGCGCGCGAACTGCACCGTGGATCCGAGCCGGAAATCGGCGCGGTCCAGCACCAGGGGAACGCCGGCCGCGACCCGGGACCCCGTCGCGGGCGGCGGCGCCTGAGCCGGTGCGGGGGGTCCCGCCGTCATGCAGCCAGCGACGATACCGGCGGCGAAGACCAGAGCGATTCTCGTCATCTTCATGGGCAGGGACTCCGTTCGAAGGCCGTGAGCGCGGCGCTCATTCCGTCAGAGACGCGAAGCTCCGCAAGAATACCGCGAACGACCGAAGCAGTTGGGCGCTCGGCGATTGGCGACGCACTACAAGTCGGGGGGGGGGGCTAAGAGCGGACGTTGACCCTGTCCAGACATCGGCCTACGGTTAACCACGAAATTGGAAGAAGACTCAGGTAATTCTCTTCGGCCGCCGCCCCACTGGCGTGTGAGTCGAGCAAGTCGAAGGGGAGGCGGAGGTGGCGCGGGACATCGTCGTGATTGAAGCGTCGGCGGGGGGAGTCGACGCCCTCCGCTGTGTCCTGAGGCTCAGCATTCGATGACCGCCGTCCAGAGCAACTCCCATAACCTGGTGGTCGTCGGCTCGTCGGCGGGCGGCATCGAAGCGCTCAGTGTGCTGGTTGGCTCACTGCCCGGGGACTTTCCGGCTCCTCTGGTGCTGGCTCAGCACCTCGATCCGCGCCGCCCCAGCCATCTGGCCAGCATCCTGGAGCGCAAGAGCAAGCTGCCGGTCGTCACGGTGCTCGAGCCCACTCCGCTCGAGCCCGGCAAGGTGTACGTGGTGCCGTCCAATCAGCACGTCGTCATCCAGGACGGCAGCGTGCGTCTCGAGGCCGACCACGGCAACCGCCCCCGGCCATCGGTGGACCTGCTGCTGTCCACCGCCGCGCAGAACTATGGGGATCGGCTGTTCGCCGTGATCCTGACCGGCTCGGGCTCCGATGGCGCGGCGGGAGCGATCGACGTCAAGGCCGCGGGCGGGACGGTGGTGATCCAGAACCCCGCCACGGCCGCGCATCCCTCCATGCCCCAGGCTTTGCCGCCGACGGTGGTCGACCACGTCGAGGATCTCGAGCGGATCGGGCCCTTGCTGACCGATCTCTTGAAGCCGCCGGCTCTCGGCGATCACGTGGTGAGCGACGACGCCTTCGGGCAGATCCTGCAGCTCGTTGGGCAGCGTTCGTGCATCGACTTCAGGCAGTACAAACCCACGACGATCCTGCGCCGGATCAGCCGTCGCATGGCGATTCGTCATTTGACTTCGCTCGAGGAGTACCACGGCTACCTCGAGTCCCATCCGGACGAGATCGGTGACCTGGCGAGGTCGCTGCTCATCAAGGTGACCGAGTTCTTCCGCGACAGCGAAGCCTTCGAGCACCTGAGGCAGGAGATTTTTCCGACGCTCATCGAAGGCGGCCGCCAGCGCGGCAACGTCCTGCGTCTGTGGTCGGCTGGCTGCGCCACCGGGGAAGAGGCCTACTCGCTCGCCTTCCTGGCCACGGACATTCTCGGCGCCGAGCTCCCCGAATGGAACGTGAGGGTGTTCGCCACCGACCTCGACGAATCAGCGGTCGCCTTCGCTCGCCGCGGCTTCTATCCGGTGAGCGCCGCGCGCGGTCTCTCCGACGAGATCCGGAGACGCTTCTTCGAGAGCCAGGACGGTGGCCTCCGTGTCGCCAAGTCGCTGCGGCAGATGGTGATCTTCGGCCAACAGGACCTGAGCCGGGGCGTCCCGTTCCCGCGCATCGACCTCGTCCTGTGCCGCAACCTGCTGATCTACTTCAAGCCCGACCTCCAGCGCGACGTCCTCGACCTGTTCGCCTACTCGCTGCACCAAACCCGCGGCTTCCTCTTCCTGGGCAAGGCGGAGTCCGTGAGGCCGAGCAAGTCGGTCTTCGAGATGGTGAACAAGAAGTGGCGGATCTATCGCTGCCTCGCTGGGCCCATGGCCATGCCGGGCCATGCTACCGGCGCCCACATCGCGGGTGGCGTCCCGCACCCCTCGAGGCAACCGGAGAACGCGGCCGAGCTCGCGCACCGAGAGTCGGATCTCACCACCGTGCGGCGCCTCAACGAGGTGATCCTTCGCTTCCTGGGCGTGGGCGCCATCCTGATCGATGCCGGCTACCGCATCCTGACGATCAACTCGCTGGCTCGGCGATTCCTCGGCATCCGCGATGTCGGCAACGACCAGGACTTCCTCCACGCCGTCCGCGACCTGCCGTACGGCGATGTGCGCAATGCGATCGACCGGGTATTCCGCGAGCGCGCGGTCGTGACGCTCCCGGAGGTCGCGCTCGACGCCCGCGCCGGGCAACCCAGGTGGGTGACCCTCAGCTTGGCGCCCAGCCACCTCGAGGGGTCGAACCTCGACTGCGTCTTGATCACGGTCATCGACAGCACCGAGCTCGCCGTCGCCCGGCAGCGTATCGCGGCCATCGAGAGAGAGCATCGCCAGCTCGGCGAAGAGCTGGGCACGTCGAATCGCAAGCTCTCCGAGATCAACAAGGACCTGCAGGATGCCAACGAGGAGCTGCAGGCTTCGACTGAAGAGATGATGCTGACCCAGGAGGAGCTCCAGGCCACCAACGAGGAGTTCGAAGCCACCAACGAAGAGCTGCAGGCGACCAACGAGGAGCTCGAGACCAACAACGAGGAGCTGCAGGCCACCAACGAGGAGCTCGAGACCACCAACGAGGAGTTGGTGGCGCGCAGCGCCGAGCTCCAGCAGCTCGCGCACGTCCTGACGCTCGAGCGGCTGCGATTGACCGAGATGGTCGAGCTCGCGCCGTTCCACATCGGCGTGGTGACTGGGCCCACCATGAAGGTCGAGAGCCTGAACGTCCCGGCTGGAACGTTCGGGGCCGGCTTGATCAAGGGGCAGACCCTCGAAGAAGTGGCGACGTCCGAGCTCCGTCCGTTGATCGAAGGCGTTCAGGAGGTCTATCGGACGGGACGGCCCTGGAGCAGCGGTGAGCTATCCATCACGTCTCACGAACACGACGGAGAGAGCGTCGTGCGTCAGATGCAGTTCACGGTGATCCCCAATCGGGACACCCGCGGCAGCGTGGTCGGGGCGCTTCTGTATGGGAGGGACGTCACGGACGCCCAGCAGGCTGGCGAGCAGGCTCGACTCGAGCGCTACCGACTCATGATCGAGCACGCCCATCAGGTGGCGTTGGCGATGTTCGATGCCGGGACCGGCCGTCTGCTCTACGCGAGCCCCGCGTTCGCTTCGTTGGTGGCAAAGGGGACGAGCGACCCCAAAGGGAAAGCCGTGCACATGGGTTCCGGCATCACCGGCCGCCGCTGGGAGGATCTCGGCTTCCTGGCCCCCGAGGAGGCCCGTGCGGCGTTCGACGAAGTCGTCGTGACCCGGGAGCCGAAACGGTTGTCGCGCGTGAGCCTGGCCGTTCCAGATGGACCCGTGACCATCTGGGACTGCAGTCTGATTCCGGTGCTGGAACCCAACCAGGGCAGCATTCGTGTCGTCGTCGTCTCCGCCGTCGACGTCACCGAAGACGTGAGGGCGCACGAAGAGCTTCAGCGCACCGACCGCCTCAAGGACGAGTTCCTCTCGCTCGCAAGCCACGAGCTGCGCACGCCGCTCCAGCCCCTGAGGGTGTACACCGAGGTCCTCAACCGGTTGCTGCTCGAGGAGCGACGGGGTCCGGATTGGACGCGTAAGATGCAAGAGGCGCTGAACAAGTTTCAGCTCCAGATCACGCACATCGCGCGGCTCACCGACGACCTGGTCGACGTGGCGCGACTCGAAAGCAACCGGCTCTCGATCGAGAAGAAACCGGTGGATCTCAAGGCGCTCCTGTTTCGTGCCCGCGAGCAGAGCCTGGCATCCTCACCGACGATGGACGTTCGCCTACAGCTCCCTGCACAGCCGGCTCAGATCATCGTCCAGGGTGACGAGGGACGCCTGCTCCAGGTGATCGGGAACCTGCTCGGCAACTCCGCGAGGCATGCCGCGGGCTCCGAGCGGGTCAATATCAAACTCAGCGTGGTCCCGCACGACGATGGGCGCATGGCGCAAATCGACGTCAAGGACGTGGGGCCGGGGATCAGCGCAGAGGCCATGGGGACTTTGTTCACCCGCTTTTCAAGAGGCATGTCCACCAGTCAGGCGTCGCGCAGCGGGCTCGGACTCGGACTCTTCATCTCCCGTGGGATCGTCGAGCAGCACGGAGGCTCGATCCGCGCACACTCGAAGCTCGGGGAAGGGTCGACCTTTACCGTCGAGCTACCCCTCGCTGAGGTGGTGCTCCTCGACGCTCGCTTGACGGCGAAAGACCGCCAGTAGCTTGTCCATGCCGAATGGCTTGCGGACCGCGGCGACGGCGCCGATCTCGGCCGCCGCGCTATCGAGGATCTGCGGCGATGTGGCGGAGACCAGCACGATGGGACAAGCGATGGGGTGAGCTCGCAGCTGGTGCGCGAGCGAGAGGATGTTGGTATTGGGCAGGTTCAGGTCGAGCAGCACGAAATCCGGCGGGCGCTGCCCGAGACGTCGGATCGAGTCGAGCGCCTGGATTGCGGCAACGCCATCGATAGCCCACAGCGTCTCGATGCCGTGCAGCTCGAGCAGTCCGATCAGAGCCTCTGCCGAGTCGGCGTCGTCCTCGACCAGAAGCAGTTTCCACCCGCGAACGGACTCCAAGGGTGGCTCCAGAGTGGAAGGTCCGCGCGAACGCTGTAAGAGAGAATCCATCGGCCTCGACATGAATTCGTGCGTGAAGGAGTGACAGGATTGGTGAAGGTCGCGCCTGACCGCGACCCTACTGCCGTCTGGGATGGGTGAATAGTCAAATCGTCGTTCGATCATGAGTTCACCAGGGCCGGGATGCAGGTCCTACAACGGGAGCGCGGGCCCGCTCGCGGGGACGGATCTGGCGACCTCACTCCATCTCGAACGCGACGTACTGGAGCTGGCCCATCCGATTGACCTGGAGCACGACCGCACCTCCGGAGCCTGTCTTGGCGAGCGCGTCCCGGAGAGAGGCAATCGATGGCGTCGCGACACGGTTCAGCGACACCA
>DASTBI010000058.1 GCA_035712145.1 Candidatus Eisenbacteria bacterium
TCCGCGCTCCTCGATGTGGAAAACGCGGCAAACGCTTGCCCCGCTGAACGCCGTGAGATACGGTGCGGAGCAAGTTTCGGTCTCCTCACCGGCCCGTAAGGCCGAGTGTCCGAAACGGATGTGGGAGTCTCAGTCCAGGCGCCACAAGACCGCACTGCCTCTCGCTCACCCAACCCGCTTGGTGCGGATGCTTGCGTCACGCTGGGTCTCGCGATCGCCGCACCGTCCCTCGCTGCCGCGCTTGGGAAAGCGTCGAGCTACGAGTTCACCGACCCCCATTTCCATCGTTTGAACGCGTTCGGCAACCGCCGTGACGCAGCTCGATATCTTTCTGGCCGGCGCGAAGAGGAACAGTGGAACGGTTACTTCCGTCAGCGGAGGGCTGTCGCATCGCACGCATGCCTTCTCTGCGGAGCAAAGGGCCCAAGGGGGTCAGGAGAACACCATGAAATCACTCGAGCGAAGAGCTCAACTGCCGGGCCTGCTGGCGATGGCCATGACTCTCATTCTGGGTGTGTGCGCATCGGGCCCGGTGACCGCCGCGACCAAGAGCTCGAAGTCGTCCAAGCAGGCGGCGACGCGCACCGAGCACGATCTGCTGGGTGAGAAGCAGATCCCCGCCAATGCGTACTACGGCGTGCAAACACTGCGCGGAATCGAGAACTTCCAGCTGTCCGGCGTGACCATCGATCACTATCCGGGTTTCGTCGAGGCGTGGGCGATCGTGAAGCTGGCGGCCGCGCGGGCCAACACGGAAGTCGGCGCGATGAAGCCGGAGCGTCTGGCGATGATCGAGAAGGCCTGCAAGGCGGTGATGGACGGCAAGTATCACGACCAGTTCAAGGTCGACTGGTACCAGGGTGGAGCCGGCACCTCCACCAACATGAACGCCAATGAAGTGCTGGCGAACGTCGGCCTCGAGCTCGGTGGCCACAAGAAGGGGCAATACCAGTATCTCGAGCCCCACGATGACCTCAACATGTCGCAGTCGACCAACGACTCCTACCCCACCGCAATCAAGGTCGCGGTCATGCTGCGCAACGACAAGCTCGTCGAAGAGCTCAAGAAGCTGTCGGCCTCCTTCCGCGCCAAAGGCGACGCCTATCTCAGGATCGTGAAGATGGGCCGCACCGAGCTTCAGGACGCGGTGCCCATGACCGTGGGCCAGGAGTTCCACGCGTTCGCGGCCTCGCTCGACGCCGAAGTCGCCTTCTTGAAGGACGCGGAGAAGTACCTGTACGTCCAGAACATGGGCGCGACCGCGATCGGCACCGGCATCAACGTTCCCAAGGGCTACGTGGAGAAGTGCTCCGCGCAGCTTGCCCAGCTGACCAAGAAGCCGATCGTGCCGGCCGCTGACATGCTCGCCGCCACCTGGGAGCAGCAGGGCTTCGTGATCTACTCCTCGGCGCTGAAGAGCACGGCCATCAAGCTGTCGAAGATCGCGAGCGATCTCATCCTGCTCGCCTCGGGGCCGCGCGCCGGCCTTGCCGAGATCAACCTTCCGGCGATCCAGCCGGGTTCATCGATCATGCCCGGCAAGGTCAACCCAGTGGTCCCTGAAGTCGTGAACGTGGTCGCGTTCCGGGTCATTGGCAACGACGTCGGCGTCGCGCTGGCCGCGCACAGCGGACAGCTCCAGCTCAACGCCTACGAGCCGCTCGCCGGGATCAACATGATGGAATCCCAGCACCTGCTCCACAACGTGTCGCAGTTGCTGCGCACCAAGTGCGTCGACGGCATCACGGTGAACGAGAAGGTCCTAGCCCGCTACATGGAGACCACCGTCGGCATCGTCACCGCCCTGAATCCGGTGCTGGGCTACGAAAAGGCCACCGAGCTGGCCAACGAGGCCTACAAGAGCGGGAAGGGAGTCCTCGAGGTCATCCGCGAGAAGAAGATCTTGACCGAAGAGCAGATCACCGAGCTGCTCGATCCCATCAAGCTGACCAATCTGGACGTCAGCCTGTATCAACCCAAGTAGGCCGAGGAGGACGAGTCATATGAGAACGCTGCGTTGGATCAGTGCGTTGAGCGTCATGGCGGTGATCGCCGTCGGCGCGGCCTGCGCACAGACTGCGAAGTCGCAGACCAAGCCAGCCGCGAAGCCGAAGGTCATCATCGTCGCGACCGGTGGAACCATCGCCGGCTCGGCCAGCTCCGGAACGTCGGCGGGCTATCAATCGGGCGCGGTCGGCGTCGACATCCTCATCAACGCCGTCCCTCAGCTCAAGGACATCGCCACGGTCTCGGGCGAGCAGATCGCGAGCATCGGCAGCCAGGACATGAACGACGAGGTGTGGCTGAAGCTCGGCAAGCGCGTGAACGAGATCCTCGCCAAGCCGGACGTTTCGGGCATCGCGATCACGCACGGCACCGACACCATGGAGGAGACGTCCTACTTCCTGAACCTGGTGGTGAAGAGCGACAAGCCGGTGGTGCTGACCGGCTCGATGCGGCCCTCCACCGCGATGAGCGCCGACGGACCGCTCAACATCTACAACGCCGTGGCGATCGCCGGCGATCCCGCCGCGCGCGGCCGCGGCGTGCTGGTCACCGTCGACGACGACATCCATTCGGGGCACGACATCGTCAAGACCCACTCCACCGACGTCGGCACCATGGCATCGGGCGAGGCCGGGCTGATCGGCGCCACACTGTTCGGCAAGCAGACCTGGTACCGGATGCCGGCCTTCGTTCACACGCGGAAGAGCGAGTTCAGCATTGACGGCGTCAATGCTCTCCCCCGCGTGGACATCATCTACGCCCACGCCAACATGTCCCCGGACATCATCACCTCGGCGGTCGAGCACGGCGCGAAGGGGATCGTCATGGCCGGCGTGGGTGACGGCAACATGACGGCGCCTTCGGTCGAGGCGCTGAAGTCGGTGATCGCGAAGGGCGTCGTGGTCGTGCGCTCGTCGCGGACCAACGGCGGCATCATCCGGCGCAACATCGAGCTCAACGACGACGAGCTCGGGACCGTCGCCTCCATGGAGCTCAACCCGGCCAAGGCGCGCGTGCTGCTGCAGCTGGCGCTGTTGAAGACGCAGGACGCGAAGAAGATCCAGGACTACTACAACCGCTACTAGGCGCACCGAAGCAGCCGACCATTCCGCGGCTGCACCAGAACGCCCGGGCCTCGCTGCGATGACGTGGCGAGGCCCGGTATTCGAGGCATCGGGGTTCGCTTCCGCGCCCCGGATCGTTCAGGACCCGTGAGGGGATCGCAGCGTATGTCGCTTCCGTTCCGCGAGGCCGGCGGCCGCCGGACGAGCATCTCGAAGGTGTGGCGCTGGATCCCTCTGGGTCTGGCGTTCTTGCTTCTGTCGACGACCTCCTCCCCTTCACGGGGGCAGGAAGCGGCGGCGCCCGACCCGGCGGCGATGGACACCACGCTCGCGGCCGGTGAGGCGGATGCGCAGAAACCCGCCCAGCGAGGTTTGGCCAAGTACAACCACTGGGACTGGGGTTTCACCACGTTCCGGATCGGCTACGGCTTCCTGGTCGACTTCGTGACCCACAGGCAGGAAGACGTGGCCAAGGAGCAGGTGCTGACGAAGGACGACGCGGGGTTGCGCGACTTCCGCTTCATGTTCAAGGGAAAGCTCGCCACGCAGCGGGACATCACGTGGACTGCGGGCGTCATGTACGACGGCGGGACCAAGGACTGGCACATGCGCCAGACCGGATTCATGATCGCCGTGCCCGAGATCAACAGCCACTTCTTCATCGGCCGCACGAAGGAGGGCTACTCCCAGTACAAGCACATGGCCGGATACGACCTCTGGACCTTCGAGCGAACCCTGTTCCTGGATGCGTTCATTCCGATCCTGGGGGACGGCGCGAAGTGGATCTACAACATGCCCGGACATCGGCTGGGCTGGCAGCTCAGCTACTTCAACGACGCGACCTCCGAGAAGGAGAAGTTCGCCACCTACGACCAGCAGGTCGTGGCGCGCGTGACCTTCTTGCCCATTTTCTCCGAGGCCAACAAGGAGCTGATGCACATCGCGGTGATGGGCCGCGACGTCAAGCCCGACGAGGGCCAGTTCCAGGCCCGCTCGCGGCCGGAGTCCTACCTCACTCCGTACTTCGTCGACACCGGCAAGTTCCCCTCGGATCACGCGCGCACCTTCGGACTCGAGGCCTACTATCGCAAGGGTCCGTGGCTCTATGGCGCCGAGTACGGCTGGCAGAGGATGGACGCCCCAACCGTCGGGGACCCGTCCTTCCAGGGCGGCAACGTCACGATGGTATGGCTCGTCACCGGCGAGACTCGGGGCTACAACAACGTCAGCGGCTACTTCAACGCGGTCTCGCCCAAGCGGACCATCTTCGAAGGCGGGCCAGGCGCGTTGGAGACGTCTTTGAACCTGTCGTACATGGACCTCGACAGCGGGACGCTTCGGGGTGGCAAGTTCTGGCGGATCACGCCGGCGGTGAAGTGGCACATGATGGACTACCTGCGGATCGAGCTGGCCTACGGGTATGGCGTGCTCGACCGCTTCGACCAGCAAGGCGCCACGCACTTCTTTCAGGGGCGATTCATCACCGGACTCTAGAACTCGTCGCGCTCCTCCCGATCCGCCTGATCGTCGATCTCGTCTCCCAGCGTGCCCTGGCGATCGTCCCTGCGCTTGGCTTCGTCGGGGTAGCTCTCGCCTTCCTTGGTTCTCGGATCGCCGTGGATTTCCCGGTCCACCGGTCGCGAGGCCTGGGCGGCGGACTCTTCCTCGCCGGCTAGGGCCGCATCTCCCCCGTAGCCACCCGTTCCGGTGCTGGCGTCGATTCCCTTGTCCCCTCCACCACCCTCCTCGTTCCCAGGGTCGATCTCACCCGCTTGCGAACGATCGCTTCCTTCGAGAGCGCTCTCCCACGGGTTGATGGGAGGGGTCAGCGTCTTCTTTCTGTGTGCCTTCGGCATCATGAGCCTCCTTGGTCCGGCCTCTGCTCGCCGTGGCTGCAAGGAGACTGCCGCAATGCAAGTGATTGTTGCGTAACGATCAGTCGCCGGTTATCTCGAGCGATCTTGTAAGGATTACTTCCTGGAAGCCGCGAGCTTCGCGACCAGACCGTAGTGATCGGAAGCCCACACACTGTCGGGACCGACGCCGCGGAAGATCAGCTCGGTCGCGACCGGCAGCAGCTTCGGCCTCGCTTTCTTGTCGACGAAGACGTGATCGATGACGCCCGGGTCGGGCCCGAAGCGCTTGTTGTAGGTGCTGGCTTCGTCGCGCGTCGCCTTGGGATGAACGGCGCGAAACGCATCGACGTAGCGTGGGGTCAAGAGACCCATCTCCGGCGTGTGCAGCTCGGCGTTGAAGTCCCCGGCCAGCACCACCGGCCCCTCCCCGCGCGTCGAGTCCACGTAGGCGAGCAGGTGGCGAATCTGCTTCGCGCGGATTGGTCCGCCCTCCGGCGTATGGTGGAGATGCGTGGAGTAGGCGTCGATCCTGCGACCTCGCCATTCGAACCGCACGTGCGCGACGGCGCGGTAGTCGTCCGCCGGATCGAGATTCCGCTCGCCGCTGGCCAGCACCCGGTGGGGCGTGAGCACGGCGTTCCCGTAGCGCTTGGGACGTTCGGGGCCATCGACGCTCGCGAACTGCATCCGGCAGCCCAGGCTGTCGGCCAGCGTCTCCGCTTGATTGCGGAGACTCGGGTTCTGCAGCACCTCCTGAAGGCACAGGACATCAGGCCGGATTCGCCGCAGCTCGCCGAGGATCACGCTCAGCCGCTTGGGCCAGTCGTGCTGATCGTGCCAGAGGTTGAGCGTCACCACCGTGAGCGTGTCGCCGGTTCGGGCCGCAGCCTCGGTGGGCTGCAGGCCGAAGGCGAGTGCGATGGCGATCGCCACGCGAGCGCTCACCGCCGGCCCGGCCCATGAACCGCCCGCCCGATTCGGTGCATGAGGTCAGGTGTGCCACATCTCGAGCCGCGACCGCAACCGCGGGCCGGCGCCTGGAGAGCTACGCCGCGATGCGCTTGGCCTGGGTGAGCCCGAGCTTCCAGCGCTCGAAGCGCTCGAAGTGCGCGGTGGACATCCGGCCCATGAGCTCGAGATCGCTCATCTGAACGCGAACCTTGATCGAGCGGCCGAGCCATGAGGTGCCGCGCGCCTCGATCCAGATGTCGCCGCGCTTCTCGAGCCGCACGGCATGGGGGCCGAGCAGGCCGATGACCCCCTCCGCATAGAGACCCAGGCGGTTCTCTTGCGGGCGCCAGACGCCGGTCCAGAATACGACGACGTTTTGGTCCGTCTTCTCCTTGCGCTTCGACAGGTCCCGGATCACCTCTTCGAGGCGGGCGATCGCCGGTGGGTCGTTGCGGGTGAAGCGCGCGGTGTTCCATGTGGCGAGACGGCGGATGCCCCAGCCGATCTGCACCAGCCCGGTGAAGATCGACTTGCCGGCGGCGCTCGGACGATCGTGGTCCATCCACACCCACGCCAGAGCGCTGAAGAGGCCGGTGAGGATCATCGCGGCCCCATCCACGAGCATGCCGTTGAGGGAAGGCCGCCAGAGATTCCAGAGCCCGGCCAAGGTGAGCCCCACGCCGACGATCACCAGCGGCACGAACGGAGCCGCCATGCCGCACGCGAGCGCGATCGGGCCGATGATGGCTTCGAACCAGGCGAGCCACCGCACCGATCGCTTCATCGAGACGCGGTAGGCGGCGTCGTCGAGTCGATTCCAGTCCGGAAGGTCGTGCAGCGAAAGCTCCGATCGCGGCTGAGCCCGGGGAGGGCTATGGAGTCATCGTCACGAAAGCTCGCGAGGTTGAGCCGCTCTCCTACACACGCGCCGGCTTTCCGCCGACGATCAGCTCACCCAGGCGTCCGCTCATTTCACCCTCTGCCGGACGCGCGAGGGGGTCAGTGGGAAGCTTCGAGCTTGCTCGCCGAGAGCCTGGCCAGTTGCGGCGAGAGCCGCAATGCCTCGCGGTACTCTGCCATCGCCTTCTCCATCCTGCCGGCCTTCTCATAGCCGGCAGCGAGCGCTTCCCGCGCCCGGTACGAGCGAGGCGACCGCTCGACCGCGAGCTCGAGCACTGTGATACCGGCGGCCGTCCGGCCCTCGTCGCCCATCAGCGTCTGTCCCACGGAGATCAGCCCAGCCTCGCTGATCACGAAGTCGGCGGGTCGAGCATGGGCGGCATCGGCCAGTCTCCGGTAGAGCCGCTTCAGCGAATCCGGTCCCACCCCTCCGCGTGCGGCGGCCAGGAGGCGGTTGGGGATGCTGACCGGATAGCGAAACGGCTCCTGCATCCATGCGTGGACGATCTTGCGGAACGGGAATTCCTGGTCGCTGTCGTTGGCGAGCTGGACGATGACCAGGCGCGACGGCGGATGGACGTAGATGCGCTGCCCCCTCGAGCCGTCCGCGAAGAAGTCCCGCTCGGCATCCCAGTTCTGCAATGGGATCCACCAGTAGTGCTGGTGCTGCATCTGCCACCACGTGACGACTTCGGGCTCGGTGCGCGCGGTGTCTCGCGTCGTCGATGCGGCAACCCAGTCGTGAGGCACGATCTGGACCCCGTCCGCCTTGCCGCCATCCAGGTAGAGGCGCCCGAACTTCGCCAGGTCACGTGCGGTCGCATTGAGTCCCGATGAGGCGCTTTCGCGACCATCCTTTCGATCGAGGTCCCAGCTCGCGTCGTGCTCGGCGCCGATCGGCTTCCAGATTCCCGCTTCGAGCTGCTCGGCGAGCGTCTTCCTGGTCGCGCTGGCGAGCGCCCATCCCAGCGCCTCGGTGTCGCTGTCCTTGTAGGCCCAGCGAACGCCCGGCGGGTCTTCGCGCTTCTGCCCGAGCAGCGCCTTGTCGCGGTTGGTGGCGTAGTAGAACTGCGCGTCGTCGGATCGGAGGTCGTGGAAAGCGCTGCCGTTGGTCCGCGTGTACGCGATCCCGGACTGCATCCCCAACAGTTGCCGGAGCGTGACGCCGGCGTAGGCCGCATGGTTCGCGAGCTCGGGAACGTAGGCGGTCACCGAATCGTCGAGGCTGCGAATCGCGCCGCTCGCGATCGCGCGCCCGAGCAGCGCCGACGTGACCGACTTGGTCACGGAGAACGAAGACGACGTGGTGGAGGCGTCGTAGCCGTCGAGGTAGCGCTCGTAGAGGATCGTATCGTCCCGAACGATGATGAACGCGCGGGCCTCCCGCCGCTGCAGATACTCGGCGAGCGGTCGCATCTGCATGTCGACGTCACGGACCGTCACGGTGTCGAAGTTCACGTGGCCCGGGGGTGCGATCACCCATCCGGCGGGCCGCTCCGGGCGGTGGACGATCCGCTGCGGAAAGATCTCGCGCGGCCGGTCCGCGGCCGGATCGCGATGGCGGAGAATGCGCATCGTCGTGCAGCCGTGGGTCAGGCAGGCCAGCAACGCGACGCCCACGAGCGACGCCAGGCGAGGGGCTCTCCGGGTCTTTCGAGCCCGGCGCGACTTCGCCTTCGGCATGAATGCCCTGAGCACGAGCCGCGACAGGGCCGCCCAGTCTCCGGCGGCGGAAGGCACGCGGCGCCGGCGCAGCAGGAAGCCGTGATAGGCGTAATAGAAGAGGTCCGCCAGGTCGCGACGTCCGGTGAGGCGGCGGAAGAGCTGCATCCGCTTCTGCTCGGCGAGCTGGGTGCGCTTCGCGACGTGGGCATCGAGAGCGGCCCACGAGAAGATCGCGGCATCCGAGGCGGACTCCCCTCGCTCACTCGAGAGATTCCTGCGCCCGAGCTCCTCCACGATCGCGGGAAGCGCGTCCAGCGGGCGGGCGCTCTTCAGGGCATCGGTCAGGATCTGGGCTTCGTCTTCCCATTCGCGAAGCAGGATCTCCATGAGCTCCCGGCGGTCCTTGAAGTGCCAGTAGAAGCTTCCCTTCGTCACGCCCAGCGTGCGCGCGAGCGCCTCGACGCGCACACCGTGCGGCCCGCGGTGGAGCAGAGCGAGCCGCGCGGCGCGTAGCCAGTCTTCTTTCGTTCGCGGGGTGGCCATACGGTTGCGTATGGTGACAGCCACCGCATGGGCTCGTCAATACGGTGCCGTATGGTTTCTCTCCGCGCTCGTCGCCCTCGCGGGCGATCCGCCCGGATTCCGGGCCGTCTGGCTTCCGGACTGGCCTTCGAGAACGATGGACCTCGGGCCTGGTGTCGCGTCTCTGCAGACCGCGCCTGACGGATGTGAACACCGACCGGTCCGAATCCGGTGGCGATCGCTTGCCCTCGCTAAGTCGTTGCGATAGCGTGCGCGCAGTTTTGGCTCTCCTCGTCGGGCCGCATCGAATGTCCGAAACGGAGCTTGGGGGGTCTGCTTGTCAGGCACAGGCGCCACAAGGTCCACACCGCCTCTCGCTCACGCATCCCGCTCGGTGCGGGCCGTATGCACATTGGTGGGTCTCGCGATCGCCGCGCCTTCCCTGGCCGCCTCTCCAGGGAAAGCGTCGCGCTATGAGTTCAACGACGCCCATTTCCATCTGACGAACTACGTCCAGGAAGGCATCGACGTTCGCAAGTTCCTGGACATCATGGGCACTCGCGTCGGGCGCTCCACGCTGTTCGGAATTCCGCTCCAGCAGCAGTGGTCGTACCGGATCTCGGGCGACAGCGCGCCAACCTACTACCTGGATACCGATGCGCGGCTCTACTACTACTCGTTCACCGATGCCGCGATCGCGATGGCCTATCGGTCGCTCAGCCCCGCTCAGCAAGCCCGGCTCGACCCGATGATCACGGGCTTCAACCCCACCGACATGTATGCGGCCGACCACATCCGCCGCGTCCTCCTCACGTTTCCCGGCGTCTTCACCGGGATCGGCGAGTTCACCATCCACAAGGAATTCGTCTCCTCGAAGATCGCGGGCGATGTCGCGAGCCTGACCGACCCGGCGCTCGACCGGATCCTGGACTTCGCCTCCGAGGTCGGTATGGTGGTGATCCTTCACAACGACGTGGACCGGCCATTCCCGAAGAAGGGCGCGCCGCCGACTTTCCTCGCCCAGCTCCGGCAGGTATTCGCCAAGCACCCGAACAGCCTGGTCATCTGGGCACACACCGGGCTCGGCCGGATCATCCAGCCGGTCGAGGACCACGTCGGGATGATCGAGAGCCTGCTGCAGGATCCGGCCTACAAGAATCTCTCGTTCGACATCTCCTGGGACGAAGTCGCCAAGTACGCAGTCTCGAGTCCCGAAGCCACGCGCAAGACCGCGGCGCTGTTCAACAAGTACCCGGATCGCTTCCTGTTCGGGACGGACACGGTCGCGCCCGCGGGTCCCAAGCCGTACTACGCCGTGTTCGAGATGTGGAAGCCGGTCTTCGACCTGGTGGCCAAGGAATCCAGGGACAAGATCCTGAAGGGGAACTACGAGCGGATATTCGATCAGGGTCGCAAGAATGTCCGCGCATGGGAACGGGCCCAGATCGCAGCGCTAAAGCAGCGCACCGAGCAGGCCCGCAAGTGATGAGGGGCGCAATGAAGAGAGCGTTGCAGCCGTTGCTGATGGCAGCCTTGGTCGGCGGATGGGTCCTTTCGACTCATGCCGCGGCGCAGGCCCAGACGACCTTCGACGTCTATGGCTTCGTCATGACGGACATCGGCTTCAATGACATCGGCGTCGACCCCGAGTGGTTCGACGTCCAGCGGCCTACCAAGCTTCCGTCGTTCGAGGACGAGTTCGGCGACGAGGGCAGCGCGTTCTTCAGCGTCCGGCAGACGCGCTTCGGAGTGAAGACCACGACCCCGACCGATATGGGCGACCTGAAGACCCAATTCGAATGGGAACTCTTCGGGACGGGCGTCGATGCAGGCCAGACCACGCTCCGCCTGCGCCATGCCTACGGCGAGCTCGGGAAGTTCGGAGCAGGGCAGACCTGGAGCCCGTTCATGGACATCGACGTGTTCCCCAACACGGTCGAGTACTGGGGTCCGAACGGCATGGTCTTCTTCCGCAACGTGCAGTTCCGGTGGATGCCGATCCAGGGCGAGACCCGGATGACGATCGCGCTCGAGCGCCCGGGCGCCAGTGGTGATCAGGGCGTCTACGCGGACAAGATCGACTTCGCCGGCATCACCCCTCGCTTCCCGCTCCCTGATCTCTCTGCGGAGTTCCGCAAGGCCTTCAGCAGGGGTTACGTGGAGCTTTCGGGGATCGTTCGCAAGATCGAGTGGGAGGACCTGTCGGGCGGGCCGCTGGACCTGTCCGGCGACGTCACCGGATGGGGTGTTCACGTCAGCTCGAATCTCAAGATCCGGCCGGAAGACGTGCTGCGTCTGTCCTTCGTGTACGGCGAGGGCATCGAGAACTACATGAACGATGCGCCGGTCGATGTCGGCACCGAGCCGAATCCGGGCGACCCCATCACCCCGATCGTGGGCGTGGCGCTTCCGGTGACGGGAGTGGTCGCGTTCCTCGACCACAACTGGAATAGCCAGTGGGCGACTTCGGTCGGCTACTCGATGGTGGAGATCGACAACTCCGAAGGCCAAGCCCCCGACGCGTTCAAGAAGGGGCAGTACATGCTGGCCAATCTGATGTTCATGCCGGTCAGCAGCGTGATGATGGGCGTGGAAGGCGGATGGATCCACCGCGAGAACAACTCGGATGGGTTCGACGTGGACCAGTACCACGTCCAGGCGTCCTTCAAGTACAGCTTCGCCACCACGCTGGGGCGGTAGCGAACTGGGTTGAGCATCTGAAGGTCGCGTGATCGTGCCAGGCGGAGCGGCGCCCCCGCTGGCTTTGGGAGTGAGGCGTCATGGTTGGAGGTGCAGCATGAGACGACAAGATGGCATCGGCACGATCGCGCGGCCCTGGATGCGGTGGATCGCTTTGGCGGCGATGGCTGGCACGCTGGCGAGCGTGCCGGCCTTCGCGCAGAAGAAGTCCTCGTCGGCGTATCAGAACGCGCTCAACGCAGCCCACGCCAAGTTCAAGAACCTGCAGGAAGGCAAGAACGCGGACTACATCCCCGCCCTCGCGGAGGTCGATCCGAACATCTTCGGGATCGCCTTGGTGACCACGGACGGGAAGGTCTACACCACCGGCGACATCGCTTCGGAGGTTTCGATCCAGTCGATCTCCAAAGTCTTCACGATGGCGCTGGTGATGGAGGAACAAGGCGCCGACGCGATCGCCAACAACATGGGGGTCGACGCCACCGGGCAGGTTTTCAATTCGATCGTGGCGGTGGAGCAGTACAGGGGCTCCGAGATGAACGCCATGGTGAACCCCGGTGCGATCACCGCGACCAGCATGGTGAAGGGATCCTCGCGCGACGAGATCTGGAACAAGATCCTCAGCTTCTATGGCGACTTCGCCGGCCGGAAGCTGGCGGTGAACCAGCCGGTATTCAAGTCCGAGGCCGAGACCAACCAGCGCAACCAGGCGATTTCGATGCTCATGTACGCCTATGGGCACATCAAGGACAACCCGCTCCAGGCCTGTGACATCTACACCGAACAGTGCGCGGTCAACGTCAACGCCAAGGACCTGGCGATGATGGCGGCGACGCTGGCCAATGGCGGCAAGAATCCGGTGACCAAGAAGCAGTGCATGAACGCGGGGAACGTCCCCAAGGTGCTGGCGGTCATGGCGACGGCGGGTCTCTACGACGATTCCGGCAAGTGGCTCTTCACCACCGGGCTGCCGGCCAAGAGCGGCGTGGGCGGCGGGATTCTGGCGGTGTCGCCGGGCAAGTTCGGCGTGGCCGTGATCTCTCCCCCGCTGGATGCGGCGGGCAACAGCGTCAAGGCGCAGAAGGCGATCGCGGAGATCTCGAACGCCGTGGGCGGCAATCCGTACGCATCCGGAGCGAAGAACCTGACGGCGTCCAAGTAGCTGCAGAAAGATCGGGCTTCACACCCGAACCCCAATGACCTGTGTTCGCTCCGCCGGAGGATGATCCTCGGATCCAGCCTCCGGCGGTTCTTTGTGATCGCGATTCGGTGAATTGGCCAACGATTGCGAGCGACTTCTGAATTCGGCTCCCGCCACTCTCGGAGGATCCATCGATGAAGGGCCTGCATTCTGTCAGTCCCTGGATATGCGTTGCCGCGCTGATCCTGATCACGGGCGCTCTCGTCCCCCACTCCGCCCGTGCCCAGGACGAGGCGGGGACTCCGCCCGACACGAGCGGTCTCGTGAAGGCCGACACGTACGCGAACATGACTGCGGGTGAGTTCACCCCCGCCCAGGGATTCGACATCATCAGGACGAGACGCGGCAGCCTGAACATCAGTGCCTACGGGCTGTTCCGGTATCTCGGTCAGTTCCCGGCGAATCAGACGTTCACCGATCACCTCGGCCGCACACGCCTGGTCACGACGAAGAACGACATCAACTGGCACCGAACGTTCGTGTGGGTCACTGGGTTCCTGGGTGATCCGAAGTTCCTCTACAACATCTCCATCTGGTCGCTGGCTTCCACCGAGCAGACGCTGCTGTTCGGCAATCTCCAGTACCGATGGTCGAAGCCGCTCGTGTTCGGAGTCGGCCTGGGCCCGAACAACACCAACCGCTCGCTCCAGGGCTCATGGCCGTTTTGGGCGGGGAGCGATCGGCAGATGACCGAGGAAGCCTTGCGAGGCGGGTTCTCGTCCGCGGCCTGGGTCTCGGGCCAGCCGATCAATCGCATGTGGTACAAAGTGTCGATCAACCGAAGCCTCAGTCAGCTGGGCATCACCGCGGCCCAGGACAACCGCGACTTCGCGTACAGCGGCAGCGTCGTGTGGATGCCGACGACGGGAGAGTTCGGCCCACGCGGGGGGCTCGGAGACCTCGAGTACCACGAAGATCTGGCGACCCGCTTTGGCGCTTCCGCGTGCACCGCCCGGGAAGGCCGTTACGCCCCGAACGATCAGGCGCCCAGGCACTCGCAAATCAGGATGTCCGACGGTGTCAATCCGTTCGAAACCGGTGCGCTCGCAGACACCGTGACGGTCGAGAAACTCACCTACCAGAACCTGTCTCTGGACGCCGGATTCAAGTACCGGGGGTTCTCGTTCCAGGGCGAGTACACCATGCGCAAGCTCTCGGACTTCAGCGCGACGAGCCCGGTGCCCGTGAGCTCACTATTCGACCACGGATTCTTCATGCAGGCCATGCACATGGTCGTTCCCAAGCGTCTTGGCGTGTATGCGGCGACGTCGTACATCATGGACGACTTCAAACGATATCCGTGGGAAGTGGCGGCCGGTGCCAGCTACTACCCGTTTGGCAGTCGCAGTTGGCGGCTGAACCTGCACCTGATTCACGTCGAGAAGTCCCCGGCCGGCTCCAGCTTCGGCTACTACGTGCCGGGTCAGACCGGCAACATCATCTCGATCGGGACGGACATCCTGCTGTGAGGATCAGGACTGTCCTGTTGCTGGTCGCATGCGTGGCCGCCGCGATATCCGCGCCTTCTTCCGTGGGTGCCCAGAGCACGAGGAAGGCGGCCAAGGCGCCCACTCTCTCCTCCCAGCTGGCGGAGCAGAGAAAGCGCATCGACCAGCAGCAGGCATTGATCGAGCAGCAGCGGGCGCTGATCGAGGCCCTCACGTTCGCGGGCGACAGCCTCGAGACCACGATCGCGGCACAGACGGCGCGCCTCATGGCGATGGACTCGGTGCTGGCGACGATGCGAACTCGACTCGAGATCATCGAGAGTCAGTCGAGCTTCCCTGCCTGGGAGGACACGCTCGAGGCGCGCATCCGAAAAGTCGAGGAGGCGACCCAGAAATCTCCCGAGCTTCCTCCCGACGTCGTTTCGGCCGGAGACTTCCCCGGGTCGATCCGCATCCCGGGGACGGATGCCGCCATCAAGTTCGGCGCCCGGATCCGAACCGCGGTGGTGCTCACCCTGGATCCGCTCGGGACCGACGACCGCTTCCTCACGGCATCGATCCCCGTCGGTGTCCCGGACAGCGCGGGGGATGCCAGGCGGACCAACATCTCGGCACGAGCCAGCCGTCTGAACATCGAGTTCCGGACTCCGGCCGGCGTGCAGGAAGTGCGGGCGTTCTTCGAAGGCGACTTCGCGGAGCAAGAGACCAACGCGTTCCGTCTGCGACACGCTTATGCACAGTACCGTGGGTTCATCGTGGGGCAGACCTGGTCCACCTTCTCCGACCCCTGGATCAACCTCGAGGACCTGGACTTCGAAGGCGTCAGCTCCGAGAACGTGGTCCGCCAGCCGCAGCTCCGCTACTGGTGGACCAAGGGCAGGAACCGCTTTGCGGTCGCGGTCGAGACGCCGTTGGTCTCGATCACGGGTGGCGAGGGCGTGAACCTCTTCCCCGACGTCATCGTTCGGGAGTTCATCGGGTTCGAGGACGGCGGCCACCTGCAGCTTGCGGGGGTTGCGCGTCAGGTCCGTGGCGAGAGCACGCCCGGTGACGTCCGCTCGGATTGGGGCGTGGGCGGCAGCCTGAGCGGCGTGTTCAACGTTCCGGTCAAGGGGCTCACCGACCGCATCATGTTCCAGGTCAACGGCGGATCGGGTATCGCCCGGTACATCAACGACCTGAACTCGCTGGGTGGCCTGGACGCGGTCTTCGACCCTGCGACCGGAGATCTCAAAGCGATCAGCGCGCTCGGCTGGTTCGTGGGTTACGAGCATCACTGGAAGGAATGGCAGAAGGCCAACAGCATGAACCTGCGGTCGACCGTGCTCTGGAGTCTGGTGCAGGTCGACAACTACGATTTCCAGCCTCCCGACTCCTACGAGAAGACCAACCGCCTCGCCCTGAACCTGGTCTACTCGCCCTCCGGACGCGTCGACGTCGGCCTCGAATACATCTACGGCACCCGCCGGAACAAGGACGACCAGGCGAACCACGCGAACCAGTTCCAGCTCGTCGGGCTGTTCCGCTTCTGACCCGATCTCCTTCTCCGATTGCCTCAACGCCAGAGGCTGCACGCAACCCTCCAATCCTTACAAACTTTTGTAATCCATGGGGTTGGAAGGCATCCCTTGCAGCCGGCGGTGCGCGGCGGGGGTTCCCAGCGAGCGCCTTGTTTCACACGCCGATGCACCGGATGAAGGGGCTCGCGCATCCGACGCTTTCGAAGGGGCGCGACTCCTGCACATGGCGCTGAGCGGCCGCGGTCGGCTTGGCCGCGAGAGCTGCTGAAGGACTGGTCACGAACTTCTTCAGTCAGTGTTTGGGCGCGCCATAGTAGAATCGGGCAGGAGCAAGCGAGCTCCCCCCGCCCTCCACCATGGTGCTTTGACTTCGCGCGGGTGCCGAGTTGCCGAGCAGACATCTACTGGACTGGTATCAGGAACATCCAGTCGTTCGAGTCGCCACCTCACGCCGTGCCTGGCTTTCACTGGCCGGCGCGTCGTTCTTCGGGGTGTTGCTCTGGGCGGAGATCTCCACGTCCGCTCTCCAGGCCGAGCTTCTCGCCACGCTCAACTCCAACCTCTCTTATCGCATCGGTCCGGCCGCAAGCGCCGACGACGTGGTTCAGTTCCCGAGCCACGGTCCGCTCGACGAACGCCTCGGCTATACGCGTATCCCGAAATTCCGTAACACATTGGAGCGCGTCGGCTTCCACGTCATCGAGAGGGCCCGGGCGTCCAGTGCCCTGGTCGCGTTGACGCGAATGGGAATTGCGCCCCCCTATGCCGAGCCGGATACCGCCGGGTTCGTCATCGAAGGGGTCGGAAGGCAGCCGCTGTTTGCCGCCACCCCAGCGCCTCCGCGATTCGAGAGCTACGCCGAGATCCCGCCGCTGGTGGTCCACGCCCTGAGCTTCATCGAGGACCGCCGCATCGACGACCTCTCGGTCCCACGCCGCAATCCCGCCGTGGACTGGGCGCGACTGGGCAAGGCGATGCTCGTCCAGGGCGGTCGTTCGCTGGGGCTTCAGTTGCGGAACGAAGGCGGCAGCACGCTCGCGGTGCAGCTCGAGAAGTACCGTCATTCGCAGGAGGGCCTCACCTCATCGAGCGTCGACAAGCTCCAGCAGATCGTGGCCGCCAGCCTGCGCGCCTACCAGGACGGGACCGACACGCGCGAAGCGCGCCGGCGAATCGTGGTCGAGTACCTCAACACCATGCCGCTCGCGGCCGCGCCGGGGGTCGGGGAGATCCACGGCCTCAAGGATGGCCTGCGCGTGTGGTTCAACGCCGATCCGGAGGCGGTCTTCGAAGAGCTGAACAAGGAAACTCCTCCGGCATCGTCCGGCAAGAAGGCCGCGAAGAAGAGGCAGCAGGCGCTCGAGGATCGAGCCTGGGCCTTCAAGCACGTGCTGGCGCTCCTCTGCGCGGTGCGGGCTCCCAGCCAATACCTGCTCCGTGATCAAGCCGCTCTCGAGAAGCGGACGAACGGCTATGCCTTCCTGCTCGAGCGTGAGGGCGTGATCGACTCCAGCCTCGCCCGCCGGGTGCGCGCGACGCCGCTCGCGATCGCGGTGCATGCACGGCCGACTCCGGCTCGCTTCGTGGTCGCTCCCGAGAGAAAGGCGCCCAATCTGATCCGGAACGAGGTCAGGCGACTGCTCGGGACCAAGGACTTCTATGAGCTCGACCGACTGCACCTCAACGTCGAGAGCACCTTGGACGTGAAGCTCCAGAATGCGACCACCGCTCTGTTCGACAGCCTGGCCGACGCGGATTACGTGGCCGCCCACGGCCTGATGGGGCCGCATCTCCTCGAAAGCGGCGACCCTTCCGCGGTTCGCTACACGCTGCTCCTCTACGAGAGCACCCCCGACGGGAACCTGTTGCGCGTCCATGCCGACAACCTCGAGCGTCCGCTGGATCTCAACCGGGGCGTCAAGCTCGAGCTGGGGAGCACGGCCAAGCTGCGCACCCTGGCGCACTATCTCGAGGTGATGGCCTCGCTCCACCAGGGGATGTCCGATCTGCCGGAGGACGTCCTCCAGGAGAGAATGGCGACGGCGCAGGACAAGCTCACGATGTGGGCCGCGGGGACGCTGATCGACCATCCCGGCGTCGGCCTCGAGGATTTCCTGGAGCTGGCGATGGACCGCGAGTACTCGGCCAATCCTGGCGAGTGGTTCTTCACCGGCGGCGGCATGCACCAGTTCCACAACTTCGACAAGTCGGACAATGGCCGCAAGCTGACGGTGCGTCAGGCGACGGTGCGCTCGACCAACCTGGTGTTCATCCGATTGATGCGCGATCTGGTGAAGTACCACGCGGCTCGGCTGCCTTACGACGCCCGTACCGTGCTCACCGACGTTCGTGACCCGCTGCGCCGGCAGATGATCGAGGAGGAGGCCGACGCCGAGGCGCGCGCGGTGGTCAACATCGCCTATCGCGATTTCCAAGGGAAGAGCGAGGCGCAGATCGTGTCCCGCATTCTGGGGCCGGATCCACCGTTCCGCCGGATGGCGATGCTCTACTTCGCCTGGCACCCGGGCGCGAGCGCCGACTCGTTGAGTCGCTGGCTGGCGACGCTCACGGGTGAACCCGCGATCGCGGCCGACGTCTCGCCGCGGCTCAAGCAGGCCTTTGGCAAGCCGAACCTGACGATGTCGGACTACGGCTACCTGCTCGACACCCACCCACTCCGCCTGTGGTGCGCAGGCCGTCTCGTGGCACAGCCGGAGATGGATCGTGAAGAGCTGATGGCGCACAGCGAACCGTCGCGGCGCGAGGCCTCGGCGTGGCTGCTCGGCACCCGCCACCGCAGCGCCCAGGACCGCCGGCTCCGCACCCGCATCGAGCGCGATGCCTTCGCCCGCATGGCGCCTTCGTGGCGCCGGCTCGGCTTCCCGTTCGAGAGCCTCGTGCCTTCGTATGCCACGGCGATCGGCAGCTCGGCCGACCGCCCGACGGCCTTGGCGGACCTGATGGGAATCATCGTCAACGACGGGCTGTTCCGGCCGGTGCGCTGCCTGGAGCGGCTGCGGTTCGCCACCGAGACACCCTATTACACCGCGCTCGAAGCGGCGCCGGACTCGGCGCAGCGCGTGATGCCGGCCGAGGCCGCGCGAGTGCTGCGCGGAGTCCTGGCCCAGGTCGTCGAAGAGGGCACGGCGCGACGGATCCGCGGCGTGTTCGCGGAGAACGGCGATACGCTGGTAGTCGGCGGCAAGACCGGCTCGGGCGACAACCGCTATCTGACCCGCAGCGGGCGGCCGTCGTCCATGCGCCATGTGAGCCGCACGGCGGCGTTCACCTTCTATCTTGGCGACCGCTACTTCGGGGTGCTGACCGCGTCGGTCCAGGGTCCGCAGGCCCTGCAGTACGGCTTCACGAGCTCGCTGCCGCTCAGTGTGCTCAAGCTGCTGGCGCCGGCGATCGAAGAGCGTCTCGCCGCGGGTCACGCGACTCAGCCGCCGGCCGCGACCACGGCCGCCCCCTCCGGCCGGATGCTGGCGAACAAGACGTTGCGAAGCACCCGGGAGTAGGTCGCGCTTCAGGGATGGCCTGAATCGGCCGATATCTTCGAACGGAGGCTTCCATGTCCCGTTCGATTGCCCGGGTCGCGGCCGCCGGCCTCATGCTCGCCCTGACCTCGCTGGCCTGTGGGAAGGACGAGGCCACGAATCCATCCTCGTCGAAGGAATTGGACTCCCCCGCGCTGCTCGGCGCGACCGCGGGGAGCCAGAACTACATCCACACCTTCAGCCACGAGGGCGCCTTTCCCTATCACTGCCGGTACCACACCACCTCGCACCATCGGATGGCCGGCACGGTGACGGTGAGCGCGTCGGGACCTGAGTCGGTCTTCGTGTCGATCACGATCGGCGAGTTCCAGCCGCAGAACGCCACCGTGAGAGCGGGCGGCCACGTGCGCTGGCAGAACTTCGACGACGGCGTCCACCACACGGTGACCAGCGACTAGAGTCCTCGCTTTCGTCGAAACTCCACCGACTGGCGCCGCGAGAACGCCACCGTGCGACCATCGCGCAAATGTGCGATCAGCTCGAGCCGGATGCCGGTATCAAAGCGCTCGACGTGATCGAGGTTGAGGATCATGCTGCGGCTGGCGCGGAAGAAGTGATCCGGGTCGAGCCGTCGCTCGAGCGCGGCCAATGAGTGCAGCAACAGCGGCCGGCGTTCGCCGAAGTGGAGCTGCACGTAGTTGCCCGCCGCCTCGATCACCGATACGTCACTCAGCGTCACGAGCCAGGCTTCCTGGCCGTCGCGAACCAGCAACGGCCGGGTCATCGACAGCGTGGATCCCATCGCGGCGCCCAGGCGCTGTCTGACGCGGTCGAGCGCCTGGGCGAGGCGAACGGGCGCGATCGGCTTGAGCAGGTAGTCGAGCGCCCCGAGGTCGAAAGCGCGGAGCGCGTGCTCGTCGTGGGCGGTCGTGAACACCACCTGCGGGGCGTCGTCCAGAGACTCCAGCAGCTGGAGGCCGGTGCGGGCCGGCATCTGGATGTCGAGGAAGAGGAGATCCGGCCCCAAGGCCTCCAGCGCCCGCTCGGCTTCGGCGGCGCCTCCGGCTTCGCCGACCACCTCGACGTCGCCGTGCGCGCTCAGGAGCCGCCGGAGCTCCCGACGCGCCAGCGGCTCGTCGTCGACGATCAGGGCCTTCATGCCGGCGGCTCCGCGGGAAGCGTCACCGCCGCCGTCACCATGCCGTTCTCGGCCGTGAGCTTCAGCGTGGCGCGTTCGCCATACAGAAGGCGCAGCCGCTCCTGGGCGTTGGCAAGCCCGATGCGGGTGCCGCCGGCGCCGCCCATCCGCCCCGGATTCGTGACCGCCAGGCTCATCGCACCGTTCGACTGGCGGGCGGACACCACCACCTCGCCTCCCTGGTCGCTGACCGCGATCCCGTGCTTGACCGCGTTTTCGACCAGCATCTGCAGGAGCATCGGCGGAAGCAGTTGGTCGCGCACCTGGGCATCCGCGTCGATGCGCCAGCGCAGCCGCTCCTCGAATCGGGCAGACTCGACGCGCAGATAGCTCTCGACCACGGTCAGCTCTTCGTCGAGCTTCACCCGCTCCCTCCGCCCGGCCTGGAGCGCGTAGCGCATCAGCTCCGACAGCTCGGTGACCAGGTCCCGCGCTCGCTCCGGATTCTCGGCGATGAGCGCGCGCAGCACGTTCATGGCGTTGAACAGGAAGTGAGGCTGGAGCTGAGCCGAGAGCGCGTCGAGCTGGGCCTCACGCGCGAGCACTTCGAGGCGCAGCCGCTGGATCTCGGTGTCCCGCCAGCGGAAGAACCAGTGGATGCCCACGTAGATCGCGGTCCACAGGATGAACGTGAAGATCCAGTTGAACGTGGTGGCGAACATCACCCCGGGCGTGCTGGTCTTCCAGGTGTAGGCTCGGGTCACGTAGAGGCCCGTCATCCACACCGCGATCTCGGTCACCAGGGCGGCCACCAGGACGCCCGCCACGAGACGCGGCGCCAGAGGGCCGAAGTCGAGCGCGAGCCAGCGGCGCCGCAGGATGAATCCGCGCCACAGATGCGAGACCAGCCCGCCGATCACGACGCCCAGCATCGTCGTGATCGCCATCCGCGCGTTGCCGAAGCCGAAGGCGCGGGACATGCCCACGCCCACGAGGCCGAACGCGCCCCAGCCGGCCACCTGACAGATCAGGTAGGCGCGGCCGGGACGCTGGAGGGTGGCCGGTCTCATCGAGCTCGTGTCATCGGGCGCTCGCGCTCGCGGCCTTCACCGCCCCGGCGGCGCCGCCGCCGAGAAAGGCATCCATCTGCGCGTACATCCAGTCGGGTGAGTCGAGCATGATGAAGTGCCTCGCCGTATCCGCGACGGCCAGCGTCCACTGCGGCGCCTGAGCATACTGCCTGCGGAACGTGGCCTCCACCGCCTCGCGCGTCGTGAACGCTCTCATCCCGTACCACGATCCCAGCACGAGCAGCGGCGAGCGCACGTCTTGCAGCCTCGCCCGCAGGTCTCGCGAGCTGAGGTCGTACATGGCATCCGCCACCGCGATTCCGTCAGACGCGGTGGCCCACTCGACCACCCGTTCGTAGCCCTTTCCGGGCGCCACCATCGACTTGAGATAGGGCGCCTGACGCTGGTACGCGGCGTACGCTTCCTGCGTCTGGCTGCGCATCCTCTTCCACATGGGCTCCATGGCCTGACGCGCCGACTCCGCGGTGGCCGTGGTGTCGCCCGCTCCACCCAGGAACGGCAGCGCATCGATGATCACCAGCGGCCCGATCGCGTCGGGCGCCGCCGCCGCCATCTCGAGCGCGAGCACGCCGCCGAGCGAGTGACCGACGATGACGGGGCGCCGCAGGTGGCGGGCTCGCACGTACGCGATCAGAGAATCACGGGCGCTGTCGAGGAACGGTCCTTCGAAGCGCGGCTTTCCGCCGAATCCTCCGAGCGTCACCGCGTGGCACTGGTATCGCCCCGAGAACCGCGCCACGGTCTCACGCCATACGTCGGCCGGGCAGGTGAGCCCCGGGATGAGGATCATGGCCGGGCCCTTCCCCGTCACCTCGACGTGCAGCACCGGGCTCTCGTAGCGGATTGAAGCCGCTGAATTGGACTCTGGTGGAGCGGCAGCATGGGCCATCACGGACAGCCCGAGGGTGAGAGCGCTCAGCGTCGCCGCCGACGCGAGTCTGTTGCGTGGAACCGGTCTCATGGTCGCCTCCTTCGGTTGAGGGTCGTGCACATTCCACGTGAGGAGACGACGGGGAGTTGCGAGATTGGGAGCAGCGGGCGCGCGACGTGTCGAACGGGCTCGAGAGAGGACCGCCGGGCGGCGAACGGTTAATGTCCCGGGCCATGAGCGTGCAGGGCAAGGCATCCTGGACACCGTCCCGGCTGGCGCTGGTCGAGCGCTTCTTCGCCGGGACGGCCGAGAGCTACGACTTCATCGTCCATGCCACGACGCTCGGTGCGGACGGGCGCTGGAAGCGCCGCATCGTGGATGCGATTCCGAAAGGTGCGAGGCGAATTCTCGACCTTGCTTCGGGAACCGGGATCCTCACCTTCGCCGTTGCCCAGCGCTTCCCGGAAGCGCACGTCATCGGCGTCGAGTTGCGCGACGAATACCTCCAGATCGCCCGCCGGCGGGCGCGCGAGCGTGGTCTCGACCGCGTCGAGTTCGTGCTCGGCCGGGCCGAGGACTATCGCGAAGGCCGCTACGACGCGATCGTGTCCTCGTACCTCGCGAAGTACGCCGACCTGGCGGTGCTCGCCCACCACGCGAGATCGATGCTCGAACCGGGCGGCCTGGTGCTGATGCACGACTTCACCTATCCCTCGAACCCAGCCGCGGAGCGGCTGTGGCGCCTTCAGTTTGCGCTCATCCAGCCGTTCTTCGGCACGGTCTATCCCGCCTGGCGTCCGGCGTTCGCGGGGTTGCCGGAGCTGATCCGGGAGACGCGCTGGGTGGAGGACCTGGTCGCGGCGCTGCGAAGCCAGGCATTCGACCCCGCGGTCGAAGAGCTCTCGGTTCACGGATCCACGATGGTCTCCGCGCGCGCCTGATCATTCGGGCTTGGCGGAAGAAGGCGCAGGCCGCCGGGCAAAGAACAGCACCCAGGTGATGGCGGCGGCCGCGATCCAGCCCAGACCACTGAGCGCGACCACGCGGACGTTCTGCTGGAGCAGGGACCCGGTGATCGCCATCAGCTGGAGCACCGAGAAGGCCACCGCGGCCACTCGGATCCAGGTGGCTCGAGAGGTGCGGTCACGGCGCATGAGGATCGGCAGAGCCAGGCCGGTGAGCGCGAAGAAGACTGCGTCGACCACCACCACCCCGGTGGTCAGCAGGTCCGTGCGCGCGAACCCCAGCCCCAGGGTGAGCGCGCTCGAGACCACGCCGAGCAGGAGGATTGCGGGGACCGGTGTCGCGAAGCGCCTGCTCAGTCGAGCGAACGGAGTGAAGAAGAGGCCGTCGCGCGCCATCGCCCAGGTGAGCCTCGGGCCCGAGAGGAATTGAGCGTTGAGCACGCCGAAGGCGGAGAGGGCCACCGCGGCGGCCGCGATGCGCCGGCCGAGCCCGGGCGAGCGAACCGAGATGGCGTCGGACGCCAGCGCTTCCGCATGCCGCACACCGTCGAAGCCGAGAAGGTCGAAGTAGGCCAGGTTGGCGGCGAGGTACGCCGCGACCACCGTCGCGACGCCGAGCAGCATGGCCCGCGGCACGGTGCGCTCCGCGTCGCGCACCTCCCCCGCCATCCACAATGACTGCTGTCCCCCGCCGTAGGAGAAGAGCGTCAGCGTGACCGCGGCGAAGAGCGACGCGAAGGACATCGGGCTTCCGCCGGCCGTGTTGTCGGGGCGCGCCGTCCCGGGCTGGGTTGCCGCGGCGAGGACGACGACCGCCGACAAGGTGAGCAGCTTGAGGACCACCGTCGCGTTCTGAAGGCCGGCTCCGGAGCGCACGCCGATCACGTTGACGAGGACCAGCGACCAGCTGAGCACGGTGGCCATGCCCAGCACCCAGGGCTCGCCCGGCGCGCCGCCGTGGAGCGCGACCCCGAGATTCTGGGCGCACACGATCGAGATGATCGCCACTCCGCCCGCCTGGACCGCGGTGAGGTTGCAGAAGACGAACAGGAAGGCCGGCGGCCTTCCGTAGGCATCGCGCAGCACGTGGTACTGGCCGCCTGCCACGGGACGCAAGCGGCCGAGCTCGGCGAAGGTGACGGCGCCGAGCATCGCGATCACGCCGCCGATGCCCCACGCCGCCATCGCCGCCGGATAGCTGCCGCTGATGGCCGCCACGTCTCGCGGATTGAAGAAGATCCCGACCCCGATGATGGCGCCCACCACCACACAGGTGGTGTCCCAGAGGCCGAGGACGCGGGGCAGCGTGTGCGTGGAGCCGGTCGCGGGCTCGGCCATGTCAGGTCCCCGGGCTCAGGAGAACGGGCACGCGCCGCGTGATACTCCATCGGCTCGCGCGTACAAGCACGGGATGCAGGCGAGCGTGTGGTTGTCGAACGTGCGGGTGGGCGTGGAATCGCTGCGCATTCATCCTTTGCGCACCGTGCTCTCGGTGCTCGGCATCCTGATCGGCTCCGCTGCGCTCATCGCGACCATGGCGGTCAGCGACGGCATGGTTTCCTTTGCCCGCGAACAGGTCCTGCGCAACACGTCGGCGCTGCTCGTCACCATCAGTCCGCGCACCAGCGTATACCAGGATGGCGAGTGGGTTCCGACGCATGAGTACCCGATCTTCACGACCATGGATACCGAAGCGCTGCGCCGGCTGATTCCCGGCGTCGAGGCCGCGGCGCTCACCCTGGGCGGCCGCGCCAGCACGAGCCTGGGCGCCGTGCGATGCCGCGCCTCGGTGGCGTTCGGCAGCGCAGGGCTCACCGAGTTCCAGACCCGCGACCTGGCCGCCGGGCGGTTCTTCAGCGAAGGCGAGGTTTCCCGCAACGCGGCGGTGATCGTGGTCAACTACGCTCTCGCCACCGAGCTGTCGGCCACCCGCAATCCGCTGACGCTGGTCGGCCGGGTGGTGCGGGTCAACGGCCGCTCCCGGCGCGTCATCGGCATCCAGGCGCCCACGGGATTCGAGGACAGGAGCGACCCGGCCTTCCATCTCACCGCCCCCATCCGGTCGGCGAGCGCGCTGCTGCCGCCGCCGCCTTCAGGCGCGTTCGCGCCCTCCATCATGCTGCGGGCCGCCACCGCGGAGGACGTGGAGGACGTGCGAGCCGCGGCCACCGACTGGCTCAGCCGGCGATACCCGCAAGGCCAGGACAAGGCGCGCGTGGTCGTGGCGGCCGAGCAGCTGAAACAGGTCGAGCTCGGCTTCCTGATCATGAAGACCTTCGTGGGCGCGCTGGTCGGCATCTCGCTGCTGGTCGGCGGGATCGGAATCATGAACGTGCTGCTGGCCGCGGTCACGGAGCGGACGCGCGAGATCGGGATCCGCAAGAGCGTCGGCGCGCGCGCCGCCGACATCCACGCCCAGTTCATCGCCGAGTCCGTGGCGATCGCGCTGGCGGGCGCGATCATGGGCTTGCTGCTCGGGTTCGCGATCGCAGCCGGCGTCACCGCGGTGTTCCGCTACAAGCTCGGCGCGCCGATCCATCCGGTGCTCTCGCTCTCGTCCGTGCTGATCGCGACGATCTCGTCCTCACTGGTGGGTCTGGTGTTCGGCACCTACCCGGCCCGCCGGGCGGCCAGGCTGCCCCCCATCATCGCGCTCGCCCACGAATAGCGCTCAGCGGTCCCGGGACTCGAGCCGCTCGATGCGCTCGGCGAGCGCCGTGATCTGGGCGCGAAGCTCCACGATCTCGGCGCGAAGGTCGGACGTCCCATGCGCGGGTCGCGAGGGCGCTTCTTCGGGGGCGGGCGCGAAGGTTCTGCCGCGCTGGGATCGAAGCGCCTCGAGCTCGTCGGCCGGGTAGAGGTTGTGGGTGACCATCTGGCCACGGCCGGGTGGAGTCAGCTCGATCATCAGCCTGCGCTCGACCAGACCTTCGACGATGGGCTTGAGTGCCATGAGGTCCTCGATCGCTTCCATGCGGGACGCGCGCGCGCGCAGCTCTCCCAGCGCCTGAGGCCCGCGCAGCAACAGCTCACCGAGGACCGCGAGCTCCACCGGACGCACGCCGAGCCACTCGTACGCGAGGTGCTTGTACTTCGCCACGCGGCCGACCCAGTCGATCTCCTTCACCACGCCCAGCGTCACGAGCTCGCTCAGCACCTTCTCGACGTCGAAGTCGTCATAGGACGTCAGCGGATCGCGGTTGTTCTTCTGATTGCAGCCGTTGACGATGGCGTTGACGGTCATCGGATAGCCGGCGGGCGTGGTCTTGGCTTTCTCGATCAGCACCCCCAGCACGCGTCGCTGCGGAGCATCGAGCGGCTTCCAGCGCGGTTCGGTGGTCGCCTCGGGCATGGATTCGGGAGTGGTGCTCATGGCGCGTTCCTTCGAATGGGTTGGCGGCGAAAGATACACGAACCGCCCCGGCGCCGTTTGCGGGTAAGATGCCATGCCCATGGAGGCCCACGGCGTAACCCCTCTGGAGTCGCGGGTCCGCGAGCGGTTCCGTGAGATCTACGCGCGCGACCGCTCGGACTATCTCCGCTTCGCGATCTCGGGTGTGCTGCTCACCCCCGCCCTGCTCACCGCAGCGATCGCGCTTCTGCTGTTCATGATCCTGTGGGGCGTCAATACGAGAAACGACGCCTGGAGCAACGACCCTCGCCACGTGCTCACGGCCATTGGCACCTTCGTCGGGATGATGTTCGGCGCTTTGCTGATGAAGCAGGAGCCGAACGCCCGTCGCGATCCCGGAGGTCTCCTGCTGGGCCTGGCGCTGGTCTTCGGCGCCTTCCTGGGAGTCGTGTATGGCACGTCCTGGATGAACGGCCAGCCCACTCTCTTCTGGGCTTCGATCGTGGCTCTGGTCCTGATGGCGATGGCTCTCATGGGGCGTCTCTACGAGCCCGCGGACCATTACTACCTGGGATGGGTGGCAGGACCCATCGTGATCGACAATCCACTCACGTTCGAAGACGACATCGATCGAGAGCACATCAAGCTTGGCTTCGGCGCGGCGATTCCCACGTTCATCCTGGGCGTCTACGGGGAGATCTTCGGGAGCGCGTGGCTGCTGCGCCCGCTGGACGATCGCGAGGAGGAGCTGGCCGCAAACACGCTGATCGAGGCGGAAGCCGGAATGGTCTCCGCCGCGGTGAGCGAGGCGGTTCGGTTGGAGCAGGTCCGCGTGGCGCATGCTATCCGGGCGCTCTTCAAGCTGGATCTGATCCAGCATCGAAGAAACGGGATCAGGCTGACCGCGAAGGGCCGCGAGCTGCTGAAGGATGCCCGGGGACTGCGCGGCTGAATCTGTCTTCAGCTCGTGGGTATCGACGAACCGTAGCGCCGCAGGACCGCGGCGGCCTCGATGTAGAGCGTGGGGTCTGTCCCGAAGATCTGGGCGAAGCGCACCGCCACCTGGTCCTCGGGAATCTCGGTCTTCTCGACGCCGCCCGGAGGATAACGAGTCAGCGTTCCGTTCCGGAGGCTCGTGAACACGCCATCCACGTAGGCGCCGTAGGAGAGCCGATGGAGGAAGCTCTGCGGAGCGCTCCAGTCGTTGGCCGCGTGGATGAGATCGCGCAGGCTCGCGAGGGTTCGCGGCTTCGGGTCCAGCGTCTTGGTCGGCCCGGGATTGCGCGTGACCAGGATCGTGTCCCCGCGCACTTCGTACTCCAGTTTCTCCCGGTGCGTGTCGAGCGAGAAGGACTGGAACAGCGGATAGGCCTGAAAGATCGGGGCGGCATACCCCACGTCCGCGTAGAACGCCCCCTCGGGAAGCTCGACGCGAACGCAGCAATGGCCCGGATCCATGATCATGAACGAGGCCTCGAATCCGAGGTCCTCGAGCAGCGCGTGCAGGCCACGCGCGAGCGTCCAGCACAGCCCTCCCGCGCCGCGAGTCACGATCCGCTCCACGTACTGATCGAACGGCGGCAGGAAGTCTCCGCGCCGAAGTCCCGGCTCGTAGTCGATCAGCTTGGTCAGCGTCTCGAAAGGCACCCGCGTCTGGTGCTCGTGGATGATGCGATCGAGGTACCCACGGCTCGGCGCTTCGCGGTTCAGCTTCAGATGGCCGAGCAGATGATCGGCAGACGCGCGGGTCGATGCCGTCACTGGGCGGCGCCGATCAGGATGCCTCGCAGCTCCGCGTAGTTGGCGCTGACCGAGAGGTCATGGTCGGTGAGGTTGTAGACGCGAATGACCCGGTTGTCCTCGTCGAGGATGATCACGTCGCGCCAGCTGGCGTGCCAGGCATGCCACACGTTGGTGCGTGGGAGGTCCTGGAGCCAGGGGAGCGTCCGTCCCTGACAGACCTCGACGTTGCCCGACTCCTGCCCCGCCTCGTTCACGCCCAGGATCCGGACCGGGCGGGCTGTCGCGACAGTGTCGAAGTCGTGCTGCATCTGATCGAGGAGCCCGAACTGGGCTCGGCAGTAGCCTCAGGTCGCGTGACCGAAGTACCAGGCCGAGATGTTCCCGAGCTGGCTCCGCGGCGAGATCAGCTCGCCGGCGGTGACCGAGTTCTGGTTCACGTCGGGAATGGAGAAGTCAGGGGCTTGGGTCGCGGCCGGCAGGGGCTCGAGCGGCTTCTCACCGCACGCGGCCAGCAGTGCGAGGCACGCGGCCGCGACGATGGCGCGGACGCGCGGCAGGGTCCTCCCGTGGGCGATGAGCATCGCGGCAATTTAACCCAAAAAGCCGCTGGATACTTCGAGGCCCGCGGAGGGATGATTCCGGCCGAGGCTCCCGATGCCCCCGAATCTCCCGATTCCCTCGCTGTTCCTGCGGCTCACTCTCGTCGCCCTGCCGCTGGCGATCGCGGTGTGGTGGGCCGCTCCGGGAGACCCCGTCGACGCGCTGCTCGAGCACAAGGCCGATCTCGTCCGAGTCGAGCGCATGCCGGCGCCCGAGCTCGGCGAGCGAGTCGAGCGCTGGCGCATGATGACGGCCGGCGGCGACACGCTGCGCGCCTTGTGGCGTGCCGCGGCTCCGGGCGCGGCCCGGCCCTGGACCGTCGTCCTGCTCGGTGGATTGGTGACGGGAGACCGAGCCACCCTGCTGGTCCCGGACGACGCGGCGACGCACGTGCTCGCGGTGGACTGGCCGTGGCGCGAGCCGCGGCGCATGTCGTGGTGGCGGGCGGTGCTCCGTGTGGGTGCGATCCAGCGAGGGGTGATGACCTCGCCCGCCGTGCTCGCGCTCGGTGTGGAAGCGGCGGCAGGCGCGCCCGAAGTGACGCCCGAGCGGATCGCGCTCATGGGTGTGAGTCTCGGCGTCGCACCCGCGGTGTCGGTGCTGCGGCTCACCCATCGTCCCGCGGCGCTGATCCTGCTGCACGGCGCGGCGGACATTCGCGAGCTCCTGCGCCATGGACTGGCGCGCGAAGGCGTGCCGGGTTTTCTGGCCTCTCCCCTGTCGGCGCTCGCCTCACGCCTCATCCATCCGCTGGAACCTTCGCTCCACGCGGCCGCCGTCGGCGCCCGCCCGGTGCTGATGATCAACGCGGTCGGCGATCCGCTGCTCCCGGCGAAATGCGTGAAGCGGCTGCACGGACTCTTCCCTGCGGGAGACGTGCGCTGGGGCGCTCCTCTGCACGGAGCTCGCGAGCGCCGGGTTTCGGTCGCGGATGCCACGCGCGAGGTCGAAGCCTGGCTGAAGACGGCCGCGGTCGCGAAGAGGCCCGGGCTGCCGCCCGGGCCCCGGCGCGTCTCGAAATCCGCCTAGGCTCTTTCGTAGACGCGCGTGAAATTCCGCGTCGTGCCTTCGCGCTCCACCCGGGTCGAGACCACGAGCCGGCGATCGCGGTTCTCGAGCGTGAACAACTGGGTGATGCGCCCGCCATTACGGCCGACCCGCTGGACCTCGAAGCGGTTGTCGTTGATCCAGCGCGCATTCGTGTAGGGACCGTCCTCGTAGGCCCCATAGCGGTAGCCGGCATCCTCGAGCGAAATCTCGGCGATCAGCGAGCCGCCCTCATCCTGGATGCGCACGACCTGACCACTGCCGCTGATGCGGAACACGTCCGGGAGGAACCAAGCGCGATAGCGCATGCGATCCGTCCGATCCGCGCTTTCCCAGTCCGCCCCGAATCGATCCTGTTCATCCATCCAGGCGCCGCCATAGTCGCCGCGCCCCGTGTCCAACTCCCACCGTCCATTGAAATCTCTGGCGTCATAGCCTCGTGAATAATCCGGCGACTCCGAGTTATAGACGTTGGGAGCGCAGCTCACCATGAGCAGCGCGGCGGCTGCAACTCCAAGCCATCTCAAAACCTTCATGGTGCCCCTCCTCTAACGGCCTCCATGCGCGATGCCACGGCGGCATCGGGGAGAAGGCTGTCTCGCGATCCCCCGTGGGACGTGGAATGCATGGACAGCGCCAGAGGAAGCAGTCTTTGCCGCGGCGAAACAATGGAAGGCCGCTGCCAACTCAGCGCGGGATCTGCAGGGCCTCGATGGGAATGGAATAGATGTCGCCGAGCCCGTTGCCCGGTGACTGAAGGCGTCGCGTGAGCTCTTCGTAGCTCATGCGGGCGGCGGGAGGCTTGTCGAGCGAGCTGCGGGCGCTGGTGAAATAGAAGGTGCGTCCGTCCGGCGAGACGCTGGGGTTGAAATCCCAGGCCGCCGAGTTGATGCCGTGTCCGAGCGCCCGGGCGCCCGACCATACGCCGCTCCTGCGGAAGCTGATGTAGAGGTCGAGTCCGCCCTTGCCGTCCGCTCGTCCTCCCGCGCTGAAGATCAGATAGCTTTCATCCGGCGAGATCCATGGCTCGATCTCGCCGAACTTGGTGTTGATCGAATCGCCGAGGTTGATCGGCGGCATGTAGCGGCCGTTCTCGAAGCGCGACATCCAGATGTCGTCCCGGCCCTTGCCTCCCTCGCGAGTCGCTCCGAAGTAGAGGTTGCCGTTGGCCGCGATCGACGGAGACCACTCGGTGACGTCGGTGCACACATCGGGACCGAGCGCCCGGGGGCGTCCCCAGTCCTGACCCGATCGCTCCACCACCCAGATGTCGCAGCTCGGCTTGGGCGAGTCTCCCGAATCGGGGCGGTTGGAGATGAAGAACAGCTTCGATCCGTCGAGAGTCAGATGAGGGTCGGCGTCGCTCCAGCGGCCCGAGAATGGCGCCATGGTCGGGGTCGTCCAGCGACCGTCGCGCTTCCGGGTCTCGAGGATCGTCCAGTAGCCGAAGTCGGCCGAGGCGCGGCAGAAATACGCTGTCTTCTGGTCGGCGCTGAGCGCGACGAAGAAGTCGTATGCGCCGGTCGAGAAGATGCCTTCGCCGAAGAGCGTCGGATGAAGCTCCTGGGCTGCGGTCGGAACGCCGGGTGAAATGCCGGCAAGGGCCAGGAAGGCGAACGCACCCAGCCACCGCCGGTCGGGTCGCCACGAGCACGTCATGGCTGCAATCTAGGTGTTGCCATCGCTCGCGCCGGCCCCAAAGGACCGCCGATGAAAAGCCGGCCACGGGCGCGGACATGGGCCGGTCGAACGAGGGGGGCAGCCCCATCCCTTAGGAACGAATTACAGAGAACGAATTACAGAGGCGTGGAACATTGGGGTCCAAAATGGACCGGCTGACGTCGGGGTGCGATTCGGGAAGCGTGACAGGACGCGGGCCCCGTGAGCGGTGGGTTTCCCGGTGTGGCTGGCCCGGTGCTTGCCCGAAGGGGGTCGGGCCGGTCTTGGCTTACGGGCGGTGAGGGGCTTCGTGTCTCTCGGCCGTGACCGCCAGCGAGCCGGTCGGATCGCATTCGCGACGCGTCCGCGAATACTCCAGGACCGAGGACAAGGAATGGGAATCTTCGACCGGAAAAAGGAAAAGCCGGATTTCGGAAACGTACGTTCGGGAGGATCCACCACGGATCCCGCGAAGCGGACGAGGCCGGCGTCGCCCCGCAGCTACACGGTGCAGAAGGGCGATACCCTCTCCCGCATCGCCGAGCAGTTCTATGGCACCGCGGCCAAGTGGCGACTGATCTACGAAGCCAATCGCGATCTCATCAAGGACCCGGACCTCATCTATCCGGGACAGACCTTCACGATCCCGGAGGCCTGATCAAGGAGGACATCCCATGTCACGAATGACGAGATGGTGGTTGCCGGCCCTCGGCCTGCTGCTGGTCGTGGCCCCGGCCTGTACCAAGAAGACCGAGACCACATCGACGACCACGACGACCACGGAGCCGGGGACCACGGTCGAAGGGACGATGACCCCCGTTTCGGTGGTGGCTGTCGATCTCGGCCGCAATGTCGACGCCGAGAAGAAGGTGACGGAGCACGTGGACGTGTTCAAGCCGAACGACACGATCTACGCGTCGGTCGTCACCAGCGGATCGGCGCCGAACGCGAGGATCGGAGTGAAGTGGATGTTCGAGGACGGTCAGGTGGTCGATCAATCGGAGCAGGTGATCGCACCGAGTGGAGCCGCCGCGACCGAATTCCACATCACGAAGCCCAACGGATTGCCGGCGGGCAATTACAAGGTGGAGGTATCCGTCGACGGGAGCCCGGTACAGAGCAAGGACTTCAAGGTCACATCCAGCTAGGTTGGCGGCGCCCAGCCGGCGCCGGAATCGGAAAGAGAAAGAAGCTCCGGGTGTTCGCCCGGAGCTCTTTCGTTGACGGCTACTTCGTGGCGACGGAGTTGGTGATCGGCGTGACGAGCGCCATCATCGCGGTCTTCTCAGGCTCACCCATCTTGACCTCGTCCGCGGCCGACGACAGCGCCTGGTTCAGCTCGGCGACGCTGGCCTGATCGAGCCCTCGCCCCGAGAGCGTGGTCATGAGATCGGGAACGCCCGCGTTCGGAGGCGCGAGCCCGCTGGCCTTGGCGATCTCGTTCACCAGACCGAGCTTCGTGGCCGTCAGCGCCGCCGCGTCGAAAAGCTTCGACAGCAGTGGGCTCTTGGAGATGTTGAGCCCGAAGGCTTCCGCGAGCCGGTTCACTCCGGGCAGTCCGCCCAGATAGTTGAACAAGCCCTTTCCTGCATCGAACGCGGACGTCACGGCGGACGTGGTCGGTTTGCCCGATTCCGTCATCGCATTGGTGGCCGACTTGCTGCAGCCGCCGAGACTCAGAGCGATCGCGACGAACAGCATGCTGCATGCGACTCTTCCACTGGCCTTCATCTGCGTCTCCTTCGGGACCAAGTCCGTGAGAGGGCTGAAGCGCGGACCCCTATCGAGGGTTCGAGCGGCCAGTCGGGAGAAGCCGATCTCGGAACGTCCTCGCGTGGGCGAAAGATACTCTACCCATGCGTGCCGCGCGGGAGGATACTGCGCCGCACATCGCATCTCTTCCGGAAGTGACGCTCCAACCCCTCGATTCCAAGATTCGGACACCAGGCATGACCGTCCCTCAGAGGCGACACCGCTTGCGCACGGCATTGGTCGTCGCCGCCGGGGTCATTGTCGCTTGGGGCGTCCTGGGCGCGCTCTTCCTGCCCGGCTACTTCCGCGGCCAGCTCGAGCGGTTCGTATCGGAGCATACGCGCGGCTCGCTCTCGATCGGCCGGCTGGCGGTCAATCCCTTCATCCTGGCAACGGGCATCCACGACTTCGTGCTGCTCGGACCCGAGCGGGACACGCTGCTCTCGGCCAGAGAGTTCACGCTCGACGTCTCCATCACTTCCATCGTTCGCAAAGGCATCGTGCTCGACCGCATCGCGCTGGTCGGTCCGGAGGTCCACCTGACCGTCCTTCCCGATGGCCGGCTCGACTGGATGCGGTTGTTCCTTCCGGAGCGGGATACCGCCCGGGTCGCGACCCGACCGGCGCAGTTCCCTTCGCTTCGCATCCGGCGAGTGTCGCTCGAGGGCGGCAGACTGCTGTTCCAGGACCAATCTCGCAGCCTTCCTTTTGCCACGGCGATCGAGCCCATCCAGCTCGAGCTCGAGCGGTTCAGCACCCTTCCCACCGAGCGCGGCGATCACTCCTTCACCGCCAGCCTCATCGAGGGGGGCACGCTGCGGTGGCAGGGGGCCTTCTCGGTGGATCCGGTCGTGGCCACAGGCCGCGTCGATGTCGACAGTCTCTCGGCGCGCGCGCTGTGGCGCTGGATGAGCTCCGACCTGCGCTTCGAGGTGCTGGAAGGGCGCCTGTCTCTCACCGTCCCCTACACGTATCGAGCGTCCGGAGACAGCACGAATCTCGTGCTGCGCCAGGCGTCGATCCGCGCCAACGGGGTCCGCATCGTGGAGCCGGGACGCGCAGGCGACGTCGTGGTCGTGCCGTCGCTGGCCGCCGAAGGTGGTCGTGTCGATTTCGCGAGGCTCAAAGCCTCGCTGTCGCGAGTCCACGCCGAGGGCGCGCGGCTCGTCACCTCGCTCTCGCCGGACACCGTGTTCAGCCTGGCTCGCCTGTTCGAGCCGCGCACCAGAGCCGAGCCGGCGAAGGCCGGACCGCCTCCGCCCTGGCGGGTGACGCTCGACCGATTCGACGTCTCGAACGTGGCGGTGTCGTTCACGGACAGCACGCAATGGCCTCCTCCCACCTTGAGCTTCGATCAGATGGGCTTCGAGACCCGCGGGCTCGACAGCGGCCGCGAGCTGAGCGGAGCCATTCGCGCGCGGGCGCGGGTCGAAGAGTCGGGCACGCTGGAAGCAGAAGGCCATGCGAGCCTGTTTCCGACGTTCGTGGACCTGGGCGTGCGCGCGCAAGCCGTGCCGCTCCGCCCGGTGCAGGCCTACCTCGATACCTTCATCCGGCTCGACATCGTGCGCGGCAACGCCGACCTCGTTGGCCGGCTGAAAGCCGGCGCCACGCAGGATGGACGGCTCACGTTCTCGCTGCGCGCCGACGGACGCGTGCGCGAGCTGGCGGCCGCGGATTCGGCCTCGGGCGACGACTTCCTTCGGGTGGCCGAGGCCGTGGTGAAGGGCGCGGAGCTCGATCTGGGACCGGATCGATTCCGGATGAAGTCGCTCGCGCTCGCCCGGCCCTCGGCGACCGTGGCGCTGGGCTCCGACGCGTCGCTCAACCTGTTCCGCATCTTTCCGTCGCTCGTGCCGCCGGCCAAGGGCACGGTGACCAAGGCGGTGCCGTTCCGCATCGACCGAATCGGAATCAAGAACGGAAGAATGCGCTTCGTGGACCACACCGTGGCGCCTCCCTACGTGACCCGGGTGGAGCGCATCAGCGGAGAGCTGCTCGGATTGTCGTCGGACCCCAAGGACGAAGCGCACTTCGTTCTCGCCGGCAAGGCCGACGGCACGGCGCCCATCAAGGTCGACGCACGGCTGCGGCCCGCGGACAAGGAGCCCTATGGGGTGTTCACGTTCTCGCTCTCGAGCTACGAGATGACCGCGCTCACCCCCTACATCGGCAAGTACCTGGGTCGTTTCGTCGACCGCGGCCAGATGAGTCTCGATCTCGACTACCGGATCGCCGACCGTCACCTCAAGGGGCAGAACGACGCGAAGCTCGACCAGTTCACGCTCGGCCAGAAGTCCGGGAGCAAGGATGCCACCCGGCTGCCGGTCGGCCTGGCGCTCGCGCTGCTGAGGGATCGCCATGGCCGCATCGCGCTCGACGTCCCGGTCGAGGGAGACCTCGACGACCCGCACTTCGGCATCGGCCGGGTCATCCTGCAGGCCCTGGTCAACCTGGTGACGCGTCTGGCGATGTCGCCGTTCGCGCTGCTCGGCAAGCTGGTTCCCGGCGGAGGCGACGAGACCCTTGGGGTCATCGCGTTCGCGCCGGGCGTCGATACGCTCTCCGCCGACCAGGCCACCAAAGTGGGCAAGCTGGTCGAGGCGCTCGGCGAGCGCCCCGAGCTGCGGATCTACGTGACCGGCGCCGCCGACTCCATCGTCGATCGCGGAGGCCTCGCGCGCAGCGGTCTCGAGACTCAGATCGCACGGCAGCGGCGTTCCGAGTTCTTCGCCGCGGGCGTGGCCGAGCCGGAACGCGCGGTCGATGCTCCGATCCCGCCGGGAGAGCGGGAGCGGGCGATCGCCAAGCTCTACCTTCGTGCGTTCGGCAAAGACTCGCTCGGCAAGACGCTTCCCCATCCCGAATGCTCGAGCGGCGACCTGCGTCGCATCGCGAAGCTGGCGTTGTCGGGAAGAACGCCCGACCGGCCGACCTGGCCGTCCTCCCGGCGCTCGTTGACGGAGGACGCCGTCCGCACCATGGAGTCGCGCTTGCTGGCCGGCACGGTGATCGCTCCAGCCGACCTCGAGCGGCTCGCCGTCGGGCGCGCCGAAGCGCTCAAGCGTCAGCTGGTCGAGGTGAGGGGATTGTCGGAGGAGCGCGTCTTCATCAAGGGCGCCGCGGTCGGCAACCACTCCGCGCACGAGCAGGTCGCCTGCCAGCTCGACCTCACCGATTGAGTCGCGGGGCCAGGCCCGTTGCGGGCGCTTCGTGTCCCACGTATCGTGCGCGCGTGCCGTTCCCGAGCCGCTCGTGCCTCGTCCTGGCTCTCGCGCTGGCCGGCCACTGCACCGCGCCGGCCTGGGCGCAGGATTCCACGCCGGCGCCGCCGGATTCCGCGGCGCTTCGGGACATCACCGACGTGCTCCGATCATGGTTCGGCCTGCCGGTGAGGACCGAGGTCGCGAGAGAGCTGAAGCCCGGGCTCTCGCTGACGATCCTTCCGAGCATCGGTTACAACCCGTCCTATGGCGCGTTCATCGGCGCCTCGGTGGCGATCGGAGGCTGGCTCGGCGATCCTTTGACCACGAACCTCTCGGCCGGCAGCGCGGGCGCGAGCTATTCCACGACCGAGCAGATCAGCGTGCACCTCAAGTCGGACTTCTACCTGCCCGACAACGCATGGGCGCTGAAAGGCGACTGGCGCTACCTGGACACCAGCCAGCCGACCTTCGGACTCGGATCCGCGCATCCCGGGCAAAGCTCGTATCCGATGGAGTTCGTCCTCTACCGGCTCCACGAGACGGTGCTCAAGCGCGTCAAGCAAACGCCCATTTACGTCGGGCTCGGGTACCACTTCGATCGCTACGACGAGATCCACGACGAGCGCGCCGAGGCTGGCGAGACGACCCCTTACCTGGTCTACAGCGGCGGGCTGCCCTCCCGCTCACAGTCCTCGGCGGTCTCCGGCAACGTCCTCATCGACACCCGCGACAATGCGATCAATGCCGGCCGGGGAGTCTTCTGGAACGCGAGCCTTCGCTTCGATCTCCGTGAGCTGGGAAGCGACGAGGACCGCCAGACTCTGTGGAGCGACTTCCGCACCTACGTCCATCTTCCGCGCGGGCGCGACGTGCTCGCCATCTGGAACTACTACTGGTTCACGTTCGGCCGGGGGCCGTATCTGGATCTTCCCGCCATCGGCTGGGATACCTACGGTCGAAGCGGCCGCGGCTACCTTCAGGGCCGCATTCGCAGCGCGAACATGGTCTACCTCGAGTTCGAGTACCGCAGGCGGTTCACGCGCGACGACATGTTCGGAGGCGTGGCATTCATGAACATGACCGCGTCCACCAACTCGTCGGGCGGTCCCTTCGGAACTCCCGATCCCGGCTTCGGGCTCGGGATCCGGGTGAAATTCAACAAGAAGACCAACACCAACCTGTCGGTCGACGCGGCGCGCGGCCAGGACGACACGACGCGCTTCTTCTTCGGCCTGCAGGAAGTCTTCTGATCCGGCTCGTGGCGCCTGCTACCGGATCGCGAAGCTGAAGCCCGCCAGAAGCTCGCCGCTGTTGTACCAGTCCGAGGAGTAGTTGTAGCAATAGCCCCACGGGTCGCACCAGAAGCCGCTGTCCGTGGTGAGGTGGGTGTCGGTGACCCGCCAGCGACCCTCGATCCGAGTGCTGAGCCTCTCGCTCATCGCCACCTTCACCCCGAGACCGAAGTTGAAGTTGAAGAGCGTGTGGGACTCGGGCTGCGGGCCGGTGCCGAGGTTGAAGTCCGTGTCGATTTGCGGATGCGTGACCGACCATCCGAAACCCACGATGCCGATCGGCGTCACACGCGGATTGCCCGAGGGCTGGTAACCGAGGAAGTTGATGTCGTAGCTGTCGATGTCGACGCGACCGAATTCCTGACGCGGCTGCCCGCTGAGCGTGCGGTCGACGTGGACGTCGGAGCCCGTCCGCGTGTAGGAGAACTCGATTCCGCCGCGGAAGCCGGTGGCTGAAAGCTTCACGCCCCAGAGACCGGAGTTGGTCAGCTCGACGTTGCTGTTCCCAGTGGTCGAATAGGCGTTGTAGAGATCGCTGGCGATGTAATAACCGGCGAAGGGCGTGATTTCGAGCCTGGCCTGAGCCGAGGCGACGGAGACGCCGGCGAAGAGTGCGGCGGTCGCGGCAGCCAGGACCACCCGTGCGGATTTGAGCGATGACATCGAATCCCCCGCGGTTGATTTCCGATCCGACCGGAGTGAGAGGCATTCCGAACGGCCAAGCGTCACCGATTGAGAGGCCGCACGCTAAGGCGGGGCGCAGAGTGTGTCAAACACTCCGGGCGCGCGCCCGTCGCTCCTCGATCCGCGTTCGTCGGCGCTCCCGGACTCCATGCCTCATCTCGTTTTTGGACCCATCGCGCCCGCTGTCGGGAAACATTTGCTTTCTGGCCCGTCCGGAGCCCAATATCCCGCTGCGAATAGGCTCACAAGGCGGGGCCCGTGCCCTGCTGCCTTGACAAGCGCGAGGCTTGGCGGGTGACCCTGCCGCGCGCACGACAACCCACCCAGATCTCTGCGAACCAAGGGGAATCCATGAAGCTCCGTTCGTCCGTTCGCCTCTCTCTGGCCGTCTTCTCCCTCGCCTGGCTGGCCTCATGCACGGCGAGCACCGAGCTCACGAACTCCTGGACCGATCCGACGGCCGCGAACCGCAGCTTCAAGAAGATCGCCGTCGTCGGCGTCACGCCGAAGACGTCCGCCCGGCGCATTTACGAGGACACGTTCGCCCAGGAGCTGCAGTCGCGCGGGATCACGCCCGTCACCAGCTACTCCTTCGCGGGCGAAGGCCAGCTCGACAAGGATGCTGCCGTCGCGAAGCTCAAGGAGCTCGGCGTCGACGCCGTCATCGTCACGCGCCTGATCGATCAGGAGACCTATCAGACCTACTACCCGCCGACCTACTCCGCGGTCGCGGCGCCCTCCGCCTACTACGGTGGCTGGTACGGCTACTACTCGATGGGCTACAGCTACATGTCGACGCCCGGATACACCGAGGAGAACAAGGTCTTCCGCCTGGAGACCAACCTCTACGACGTGACGAACGACAAGCTCGCCTGGTCCGGACTGACCCAGACGACCATCAGCGCCGGCGAAGCTCCCGAGACCCAGATCAAGCCGTTCATCGATACGATCGTGATGGACATGGAGAAGCACAAGGTGGTGCCTCGCAGGAAGTGAGCGGTCGGCGCCCCTCTCCGCCAGGACTGCTCGCGATCAAGACGGCCGCCGGCAAAGCGCCTTAGGTTTCACGATTTATTCAAACTTCAACCACAAGGAGCAGGTCATGAAGAAACCTGTGTTCGGCATGCTGGCGGCGGTGCTGTTGATGGCTGGCCTGGCGTCGGTCGTTCCCGTGACGAGTGGGGCCGACAGCCTCGAGTCCGAGATCGAGCTGCTGAGGTCCGATCTCAAGACCGGCAAGATGGAGCTGGTCAAGGAAGCGATTCACGTCGAAGGCGCCAAGGCGGACGCGTTCTGGCCGGTTTACCGGACGTACCAGGCGGAGCTCGACAAGATCGGCGATCAGCGGCTGGCCTTGATCAAGGACTACGCCGAGAACTTCGACAAGATGACCGATGAAAAGGCGAAGACTCTCGTGAAGTCGGCGCTCGATCTTCAGAAGAAGCGAGTCGACCTCCTCCAGAAGCACTACAAGAACTTCGAGAAGGTCCTCGGTCCGACCGACGCGGCTCGGTTGGTCCAGGTCGAGCATCTCATTGCGGCGCTGATGGACGTCCAGGTCGGAGCCAATCTGCCGCTGATGGAGAAGTCGGCGGCGACGACGACGAAGCAGGAGTAATCCAGAGCGGATGCACGAGCGAGCCACCGCCTGAGCGCGGTGGCTCGCTCGTTTGCAGGGGAACCTCCGTCTGCCGGCCTTGCCATTCCCGCGGCCCACGACTACCGTCGCGCCGGCTCGTCCTCGCATACCCGTAGGGGCTCGGAGGTTCCTTTGAGCGCACGGTTCGTGGATGCAGCGGTGCCCGTCTTCTCGCTGGTCGAGGATCCGCTGCTGAGGCTGCAGCGAGCCGTACGATTCGCGCCTCCCAAAGGCTTCGGGGCCATCCGCCGCTCCGTCGGCTTCATCTTGATCTCCTGGGTTCCGATCATGGTCTGGGCCGCCATGAGCGGCTATCTCCAGTCGGACCGGAGCGACCCCATCCTTCGCCACCTGGGTGTCCACGTGCGCTGCCTGCTGGCGATCCCGTTGATGATCCTCTCCGAACCGCTCGCCAACTGGGTGATCGGCGCGATCGTCGGCAACTTCGTGCCATCCGGATTGATCCGCTCGGAGGATCGCGATCGGTTCGCCGGCGTGCTGAAGTCGGTCGAGCGGTGGCGTGACTCGAGCGTCGTGTGGATCGTCATGGTTGCGATGGTCGGCCTCAATGCCTGGCTCGCGAGTCGAGTCTGGGTCAACGATGACGCGGACGCCCTCACCTGGGCGGATGGCGCGACCACGCTCGACTTCGGCGGGGCGTGGGGGCTGTTCGTCGTTCGCCCGCTCTTTCTGCTCCTGCTCCTCGTCTGGCTTTGGAGGCTGATGCTGACTTGGGTGCTCCTGCGGAAGATCTCCAGGCTCGAGCTGCAGCTCGTTCCCTCCCACCCCGACCGTGTCGGTGGTCTGGGATTCCTCGAGTTCCATTCGGCGGCTTTCGGGCTGGTCGTGCTCGCCATCTCGAGCGTGGTGTGCGCGGGGGTCGCGCACCAGATCCTGAGCCACGGCGCGACGCTCAAGCAGTTCCAGATTCCGCTGCTGGTCATGGTCGGGCTCATGGTCCTGCTGTTCCTCTTGCCGCTCACCTCATTCCAGTCGCGGCTGAGGCGCGCCCACCTGCGCGCGCGATTCCAGTACGGAACGCTGGCTGGAAGGCACGTTCGCGCCCTTCACGAGCGCTGGGTGGAAGGCAAGAAGGTCGAAGACGACATACTGTCCGCACCCGAGATCGGTCCCGCCGCCGACGTGGCGACACTCTATGGGATGGGGACGCAGATGAAATTCGCCCCGATTGGAAAGGTCCAGATCGGCACCATCGTCGTCCCCGCGCTTCTCCCCGTGATCGTGCTGATCGGAACCGAGGTGCCGATCACCGAGGTCCTGCTGATGCTCCTGCAGATGCTCACCTGAGCGTCGCGTCTCAGGCAATCCAAGAACGGGACAGTCAGACGCGTTCGTCGCGGCGCAGGGTTCGCGCTCTATCTTCTTGACACCTCAGCAGTAGGCGCTCACTGTTCAGATGTTCCCACCGCGCCTCTCGCACGATTTGTAGCCTCTCAGCGAGCCACCCAGCGAAACGCGATGCGGGTCCAGGCTCGAAGGGATCGGGCTTCGTCATCCAGGGACGAGGTTCGAGGTCCTCCATGAGCTCCCAGCCGGTCGTCATCGCGATCGTTCTCCTGGGCATCGGCCTCGCCACCGTCTTCAGCATGTCGTTCCGCATCGGGCCCTTCGGATAGGAGTGCCATGACGCTCGCGCAGCTCGTTCCCATCGTGCTCCAGGTCAGCGTGGGCCTGGCGGTGTTCTCCATCGCGCTCCAGGCGCATCAGGGCGATCTGAGCTACCTGCTGCGCAAGCCCTCCCTCCTCTTCCGGTCGCTGCTCGCCATGAACTTCGTCATGCCGGCGCTGGCCGTAGCCACCGCCGTGCTCTTCAATCTGCGGCCGGAAGTGGAGACGGCGCTCATTCTGCTCGCCATCGCTCCAGTCCCCCCGGTGCTTCCGGGAAAACAGAGGAAGGCTGGCGGCAACGTGTCCTATGGCATCGGGCTGCTGACCATTTCCGCCATCGCCGCCATCGTCACCGTCCCGGCGTCCATCGAGCTCATCGCTCGCGTCATGGGCCGTGACATTCACGTGCCGGTCGGTCTGATCTTCAAGATCGTCGGCATCACCGTGCTGGCGCCGTTGATGCTGGGCGCTCTGGTCAGGCGAATGGCGCCCGCGCTGGCGGAGCGACTGGCCAGGCCGTTGTCGCGGGTGGGGTCCGTCCTGTTGCTGGTGGGGGTCATCCCGATGTTCGCCGCCGCGTGGCCGGGAATCATGGGCCTGGTCGGCGAGTATTCGCTTGCCGCCATCGTGTCGTTCACGGTGGTCGGCCTTCTCATGGGCCACCTACTCGGGGGGCCTGATCCAGGCGACCGGACCGTGCTCGCGCTCTCCACCGCCACTCGGCATCCCGGTGTGGCGCTGGCGCTCTCGGGAATCGTCGCGCACGGTCATCGTGGGCTCGCCGCGGCCGTGCTGCTCACGGTTCTGGTGGTCGCGATCGTGACCTTCCCGTACATGCAATGGCGCAAGCGCGCGGACGCCGCGGTCGGCGTTCCCGCGGTTCAGGGCGAAGCATAGAGAGGACGGGATTACTTCCTGAAGCGCGATTTGTCCGAGGTCCGCGCGCGACAGAAGGAGTGACGTAGACACCGAGAGCAAAGCAGAGAACTAGGAAGACACCGAGCCCTCGGACCGCGAGGCGTTCAACAGGAATAGTCGAAGCAGCACCGGATGAAATCTTCGACGTATGTCGCCAGGGATGACGTCGGAGGTTGTGGTGGAGCCGCTCCCCTCAGCACCTCGTCTTGGTTATGGGCGGTTGATCGCCCTGAGTTTGGGTGTCATCGGCGTTCTCGAGTTCGGCAATTCGTCGGTGTCCGAGACGCCCGAGAACACTGCTTCTCAGAAGGAGCCGCCGGTGTTCCAGAACGAGGCGCCGCTCGGTGAAAGGCTGAAGGTATCGACCGCGAAGAGCGAGCCGCCGCTGCATCTCGTCCCGGCGAGCGCCGACTCCGTGCCGGTGATCACTCGCGGCGCGGGTCCGCATAGCAGTCCGCCCAGCGGCTCACTGCCACCGGACGACATCGACGTGATCCTGTCGAGCAAGCGTTTCCCGTGATTCGGATCGATTCCATTTGACCCGCCGTTGATGAAGCTCTAGGACGTGCAGTTCGTGAATGGACGGCCGCAGGCGATGGTCCTCGCATGGCGCTTCTCGTCCCTCACACCGACGGCGGACGGGAACGGCGCTACGACCGCCAATCCCACATCGGTCGCCTTGACCGGGCGCTCGATCAGGCGGCGGCGTCTGGGTGGGACGAGCGTCGATATGAAGAGAGAGTGGAAGAGAGTCTTTCCCTTCGAGTAACGGCGGCCCACGAGGGTCGATCAGGACCGCCGACCATCCCGCGAATTAACTTTGTCTGGTGCTCGCGAGCCGCGAGGAGGATTGCCATGCTTCGGTTGGCATCGATCGGTCTGATCGTTCTGTTCTCATCCATGCACTCGATTCTCGTGACCGCTCAAGCGCGGGACGCTGCAAGTCCTTCAGAGGAAGTTGCCGCGCAGGTGGAAGACCTCCGAGCGTCGTCTCAGGTCCGGGACTCCCTGAGCGCGCTCGCCGACAGCGCTACCGGCGCCACGCGAGAGTTCCTCGAAGAGTCGATTGCGCAACGGAGGCAGGAAGTTCACGCCGGTGTGCTGTCCATCGTCGAGAGGATCCAGGACGAGCAGCAGGGCGGCGCGGACGTGGCCGCTTCACGAAGCCTCCTGGACGGGTGGCTCCGTGAGGAATGGCCTCGCTACCGCACCCAGCTCCAGCGGCGGATGCAGACGATCGTGGTGCTCAGCCGGTCGAGCGACGGAGTGACGGGCTCCGAGCGGGTGGAGCTCGAAGGCGAGATCAGCGGGCGGGTCGATCGGCTGTTGCAGGCGTACGAGTCTCTCGTCGACGAAGTCGTGGCGCTGGAGAGGATCGGAGTCGACGTCGCCGGTCCGCGTCAGTTTCTGGTCCAGGGTCTGCCGTCCGCAGCCGCGGCCCAGCTCACGAGAGTTCAGCTCGCGGGCCGCGCGCGGGCCAACGCGCTGGCCCGGCTCTCCCAGGATGCCGATAACGCGGAACTTCGCTACGCGTTGGAAGCGGCCGACGAGAGGCTCAAGCGTTCGAGCCAGGCTCTGCTGACGGGGATTCTGCTCATGGATCGCCTGGACCTGGACACCCAGGCGCTTCGGGTCGGCTACATCGGCGCCACGGGGAAACTCACCGCGGACATCTTCAAGTGGCGGGTCCTGCTCGGCGTCTTGCGGGCGCAGGGACTGCAGCTCCTCGACCTCCTCGCCTCGAAAGCGCCGCAGTGGATCTTCCAGGCGGCGTTGATCACGGTCACTTTTCTCGCGTTTCGGACGCTGGCGCGCCTGGCGCGGCGCGTGGTGCGGCGAGCGGTCGGCTACGCTCGCTTCTCCGGACTATTGCGAGGCACGATCGTGGGCCTCGCGGGGACCCTGGTGATGCTGATCGGGGTCGTGGTGATCCTCACCCAGCTTGGCGTCCAGGTCGGTCCCCTGCTGGCAGGCTTCGGCGTGGCCGGTGTGGTCATCGGCTTCGCCATGCAGAGCACGCTCTCCAACTTTGCGGCCGGGGGCATGATCCTGGGCAACCGAACCTTCGATCTGGGCGACGACATCGAGGTCGCCGGCGTCACCGGCGTCGTGAAGCACATGAACCTGATGTCCACCACCATCCTCACCGGCGACAACCAGACGATCATCATCCCGAACAGCACCGTCATGAGCGGTGTCATCAGGAACCAGACGACCCAGCCGAACCGCCGTGTCGATCTGGTCTTCGGCATCGGCTATGCGGATGACATCGGCCAGGCGGAGCGCGTGCTCGAAGAGATCGTCGCTTCGCAGCCGCAGGTGCTGAAGGAGCCGGTTGCTGTCATCCGCCTGCACCAGCTGGCCGACTCCTCGGTCAACTTCGTGGTCCGGGTGTGGACGCAGAAGCAGCACTACTGGGAGGTCTACTGGGGGATCACCCGGGCGGTGAAGCTGCGCTTCGACCAGGAGGGGATCTCGATCCCGGCGCCGCAGCGCGAGGTCCACCTCAAGGCCGGCAGAGGAACGTCCGCTCCGACGGTCGCCGTGAGGACCACTGGGACGGTGGAGTCGTGAAGGCGCCCCCGGAGGGTGATGGCTCAGGCCTTATCGACCGCCTTGGACGACGAACGCCCGATCTTGCCCACCACCATGCCGAGCAGCGCCCAGATGAAGAGCACGACGCCGACCCCTCCGCCGTACATCCAGTGGGCGATGCGGGAGGACTGAGTGTTGAAATCGCTGAGCGCCACCGGCGGGACGGCCTTGAGGAAGAGCTGGAAGAACCACTCGCCGAGCGCCACACCGACCGCTTCGCTGAGCACGAACAGGAGGAGTGTCGCGAACATTCTCGCCGACATGGTCAGGCCCTCCGGTGAGGAAGCCGGCTCCGTCCACCGCCGATGGTCGATTGCCGGGCAGGACGGCTCCTGCCCGGTCGCGACGTCAGGTTGACCCGCCTCAGAGGGTGAGGATCAGTCCCGCCGAAAGCTCGAACTGATCGTAGTACTCGCCGGTTCCGACCCCGTAGCAGTAGAACGGATCGCACCACACGCCGGAGCCGGTGGTGAACCAGGCCGGGATCCAGACGCCCTGGATCTTGAGCCCGATGTTCTCGTTCATGTCGCGGCGAATGCCGACGCCCATGTTCCAGGCGAACTTTCCGATCGTCTCCGTGCGCTGGCTCGAGAAGATCGACGCGCCGAGGCCGAGCGTGAAGAACGGCTTCGTGTAGCCCGAGCGGTAGGCGTACCAGGTGCCGTTGAGCATGATGTCGTCACGCTTGAGCGGTCCGCCCGAAATCCTGGTGCCGTTTTCGAGCACGGCGTCGATGTTGCCTTCGAAGTGCATCCAATTGACGGAGACCGAGCTGTTCCCGGGAGTCGGCGTTCCCAGCGACGCCCCGTAGCTGTAGGTGTCTTCCGTGTCGAAGTCACGGATGCCGACGAGCGAGTTCATGCCTCCGCCCCAGCGATAACCGATCGTGGGCGTGATCTCGATCCCGCCGCCGCCCTGGGCGCGCGCGACGCCAGCCGAACCAATCAGGACCGCAGTAACCAACGTCACCATCGTCCAGCGCATTCGTGCCTCCGGTGTGTGATCGACGAGTTCCCAGTCCATTCATCGCCCGAGAGCCGGGACCGATCGCGTGCGACTCGCGATCGGCTCACCGGCTCTCGAGCGCCACGCTCAGTTCGTACTGCCTTCCGCCGTCTGCTGATTGAGGGGCGGCACCAGCTTGATCTCGATTCTGCGATTCTTGTCGCGGCCTTCCGGCGTGTCGTTCCCCTGCCGCGGCCGACTGTCGGCGAACGATACCGCAGACAGCCGTTCCTTGGCGATGCCGGTCTGCTCGAACACGCGCACGATCTGGGCGGCGCGGGCGCCTCCCAGCTCCCAGTTGGTCGGATACTTCTTGGCGAGTGACGCGCCGATCTTCTGGTTGTCGGTGTGGCCCGTGACGACGATTTGATAGGGGTTCGCCTTCACGTTCTCGGCGACCTGGACCAGCAGCTCACGTCCCGTCTTGTCCAGTTCCGCGGAGCCGGACTTGAAGAGAATGTCCTGCGCCATGTTCACGCTGATGCCGTCGCGAACCCGCTCGATCTCGATCTTGCCGCTGCTCAGCTCCTCCTTCAGGTTGCCGATCATCGACTCATAGGTGCCCTTCATCTCGTCGGCCGCTTTGGCCTTCTCGGCGGCCACGGCCTGCGCCTCTTTGACCTGAACGTCGAGCGCGGCCTTGTCGGCTTCGAGCTGGGCCTTGTCCTTGTTCGCCTGTTCGAGGCTGCTCTGCAGCTCGGTGTTCTTGGCCGAGAGCTCGTCCCGGCTCTTGGTCATGTCCAGGTACTTGGCCTTCGAGACGCCGCATCCCGTCAACAGCGCGGTTCCCGTCATGAGCGTGAGCGCACCCCTCACGACGCCGCCCCACCAGCGAGATCTCATTTCCATCTCGTCCTCCTCGGGTTGAGGCCACCGTTGGAAACTCACTTCGATCATCGAGTCGACCCAGGCGTGAGCCCGGCTGCTCATCACCCGCCTCGCGGCATCGATTCGTTGGCTTCGCAACGAAGGACCACGACGCCCCGACCGCGGTCGAGAAACGTCCTATTGCACCATCCGTGAGAATGCTGAGGAGGGTGCCGCGGCCATCCATGGACGGCGGCCCGCCGGACGAACGGCCGGCGTGTGCGGAACCGAAGGGTGAGAGGTCGTTCAGAGGTGTCGGGCCGTTCGCGGCTCATCGAGCCGCTCCCTCATGCGCCACACGCCGGGCATGATAATGCCCGCTGCCTTCACGGTCCAGCATGGAGAGACGCAATAAAACCTAGCCGATGCGTGACTTGGGCTATGTCCCGGAGACCTCCTCAGTAGCTGGTGCCGATCGCGAGATGGAATTGCCACCGCCGGTTGCTGTGACGGGGCAGGCTCTCGAGGGGAATCCCGGCCTGGGCTCCGGCCAGAGCGTCCTGCGCATCCACGAGATCCGTGACCGACGGGTTCAGCTTGT
>DASTBI010000059.1 GCA_035712145.1 Candidatus Eisenbacteria bacterium
ATTGCCTGTTGCGCATCACCGAGCACAAACGCTCGCTGGCTGAGTTTGTCATCTGAACACTAGCACCATTGGTTACTATAAAAAGTTACTGTCAGAACTGGAAAGATTTATGCGAATTGGCATTGTTCCCAACCCCCAACAAAGCAGTTCGAGTGATAAAGAAGTGAAGATCGACGCGCCGAGTTCTACCGGATCTAAGTAAAGAATCTTGTCAGCACAAGAGAGGAATTAAGAGCCTATCCCAAAACAATCAGGCGGTAGATGATGAGGGTCGAGGCGAGCATCACCAGCGCCTGGTAGTTCTCGGCTTTCTTCTCCCAGCGAATGCGGAGCTTGCGCATGTTGTTGATCCAAGAAATCGTGCGCTCAACTTTCCAACGACGCGCTGGATAGACCGCTTCGCCAATACCAGGCTGATCGACCTGTCCGCGACGTTTGATATGCGCTACATAGCCGTGTGCGGCGACCAGTTGAGCGATTTCGGGATAATCGTAGCCTCTATCCAAGCACAAATGCTGGCGGTTGCGTCGTGTGGGCTTGGGACGAGACGCCAGCAACCCTGTGCCTAAGAGCGTGGCCAGCCCTTTCATATCGTGGCGATTGGCGCCACTCAGATGCAAGCCCAGCGGTGCGCCGTTGCCATCAATCAAGAGGTGCCGTTTGGTGCCACACTTGGAGCGATCGGTTGGATTTGGGCCAGTGGCAGAGCCGCCGAGTGGAGCAGGCAACATCTTGGTATCGGCGGACTGCCATTCCCAGTCAATCCCGCGAGAACGATCGTAGCGCTGGAGCATCCGCTTGAGAATGGCGCGGATGATCCCGGCGCGTTCCCATTCTTGGAAGCGGCGATGCACGGTAGAGCCCGAGCCATAGATTGCTGGTGTGGCTTTCCAGTGGCAGCCGGTGCGCAAGACATACAAAATGCCGTTGAGGACGGTGCGAAAGGGCACAACTGGGCGACCAGGCGTACGCAGTGGCTTCTCAGGCGGAAAGAGATGTTGTATCCAGTGCCACATATCGTCGGGGATCTCCCACACGGTTGGAAGTTTCTGGCGCTGTAGTTCTTGCTGATACTGGTTGCGGCACATCATCGGCTCCTTTCGTTCGGCGTGTGTCTGCACCGAACTAGGCAGCAGATGGTGTGCCGGCCTCTCAATAGGTTTTAGGATAGGCTCT
>DASTBI010000060.1 GCA_035712145.1 Candidatus Eisenbacteria bacterium
TGATCCTGAACATCATCGTGGGCATCGTCGGCGCCTTCCTCGGCGGCCTGCTGCTCGCGCCGCTCTTCGGCACCGGCACGATCAATCAGAGCGACTTCTCGATCGGCTCGCTCTTCGTGTCGTTCCTCGGCGCGGTCATCCTGCTCGCCATCGTCAACTTCTTCCGCGGTCGCCGCGCCCGCGCCTGACTCGATTTCGGAGCGGACCACGTTCATTCCAACGTGGTCTGTCTCTGATTTCGCATGGCGTGCCCTAGCTCAAAACACGCACCTTCGACGCCGGGAAGAATCTCGAACGGCAGGTCGCCCGAGCTGCGCGCCTCGTCCACCAGGCGATCCAGCGCTGCGTCGTCGTGCCGCGGATCGTGGTGGAAGGTGACCAGGCGCTTCACGCCGGTGCGGGCCGCGAACTCGAGCACATGCGGGATCGCGCTGTGCCCCCAGCCGACGTGCTTCGGATACTGCGTCGCGCTGTATTGCGAGTCGTGAATCAGCAGGTCGGCGTTCGCGGCGAGGTCGAAACCCGAGATCCAGTCCGAGGACGGCAAGCGCGCGGCACCGAGCAGCGGCTCGTGATCGGGAATGTAAGCGATCGTGGCAGTGTCGTCGCTGATCCTGTAGCCGACGGTCGGGCCGGGATGGCAAACGAGCGCCGCGGAGATGCGCAGCCCGCCGATCCGAATCTCCTCGGGCGCGAGCGGCACGTCGTGCAGCGTCAGGCGGGAAGGCAGTTCCCGGAGCCGGACCGGGAAGAGCGGCGGCGACAGATAGCGGCTGACGCGCGCGCGCAGGTCAAGGGTGGTGGACGGCGGCCCCCAGATGTGCACTTCCTGGCCGCTCTGGTCCAGCGGTCGGAAGAAGCCCAGTCCCTGGATGTGATCCATGTGCAGATGAGTCAGCAGCACGTCCACGCGCCCCGCCTCCGGCCCGAGCTTTCCGCCCAGGCGCCGGATGCCGGTCCCCGCGTCCAGCACAAGAAGCGTGCCGTCCGCGCCGCGCACCTCGACGCAGGAGGTGTTGCCGCCGTAACGGACGGTTTCCGGACCGGGCGTGGCGAGCGAGCCACGCGTTCCCCAAAGCGTGACTTTCATCCCTGTGCCTCCCACAGGATGACGACCGCTCCCAGATGCCGGCCGCCCTGGCCCTGGAGCGGGAACCCGGTCGCTGCGACCTTTCTGCGAACGCCGTCGGCGCTGACCATCCAAAACACACCATGCGAGGCCCGTTTCTGCTGCAGGGCGACCACCGAGGGGCGCGCCTCCAATGGCAGCGGCGAGCCGTCCTCGGCGGTCAGATGCAACATCGAGGGCCACTCCTCGAGCTTGAGCTCGCCGGTTTCATCAAAGCGCATGCCGGAGATCGCTTCCATCGGCTCGTTGTAGAACACCAGTGTGCCGGCCGGATCGAACAATAGGATTGGCATCGCGAGGTAACTCGCGAGCTGCCGCATCAGGATGACTTCGACGGCTTTCTGGGGCATATCGGCGCTCCGCTCGCCGAGCCTCGGAAATATACGCGCGGCGGCTAAGAGCCGCTAGTTAGCACGGCTAGCAGCACTGTAAGCGTCACCACGCTGGCGAGTGTCGATAGCACCACGGTCGCGGAAACCAGGGCTGGACGGGCGTTGAATTCGAGCGCCCAGAGCGCGGAAGTCACTGCCACGGGCGTACTGGCCTGCAGCACCGCGACTGCGAGCGCTGTCCCCTGTAGCCCGACGAATTTGCCTGCCGCCCAAGCGATGAAAGGCACAGCCAGAAGCCGAATAGACGTGCCGAGTACAGCTCCCGCAACTTCCTCGCGCATTGTTAACCGGGCGAGCTGCAGGCCGACAAGCACCAGCATCATGGCCACCGAGCCGCCTGCCAGCAGCTCACTCGCTTTGGCGACCGGGCCGGGCAACGGCCACCCGGACAGATTCACCGCCAGTCCTGCAACGACGGCGTAGATGGCCGGCTGGCGCACCACCCGCGCGATGGCCGCTCGGATCCCCACGAGCGCGCGGGCTGCGAGATACGGGGCGATCGTGCTCGAGCCGATGGCCATGATGGCGAACCAACCCCCGGCGATGGCGAACCCTTCTTGTCCGAACGCGAAATAAGCAAGCGGAAGTCCGATGTTTCCGGAGTTGGAGAACAGCGTCGACAGCAAGAGAGCCCCCCGCGCTGGCCCTTGCCAGCCGATCAGCCGTGCCACCAGGACCGTAAGCAGCCAGATCCCCGCCATCTGCAGAACCACGTGGAGAACGAGCTGCAGGAGCACATCCGGCGGCAGGGCGGCTCGCGCGAGCGAGTCGAAGATGATCGCCGGCATGAATACCAACACGGCAAGGCTCGTGATGGGCGCGAGATCCAGGGAGCGAGCGCGCCCGACGACATAGCCAAGGCTGCCAATCAGCAAGACGGGAAATACACTCTGGACAAAGGCCGCACCAACTCCCGTAATCAACGTCGCCACACCGCATCCCCCTGGCAGTCCGCCAATGTACAGGGGCTTTCCTTGCGCTGGATCAATAAGGCTTCTGCGGGTATCTATGTCGAGAAGGAGGCTCGACATAACCAAGCTCGGACTGGCCGCTGCGTTCGCCATCCTCGTTTCCGGCTGCATGAGCGCGGGGGAGCATCGCGCCGCGGTGCAGGGCGAGGGCGACAAGCTCACCGTCGGCAAGGTGCAGCGCGAGATCAAGGTGGGGATGAGCGGCGCCGAGGTGGCGCAGGTGCTCGGAAGCCCGAACATCGTCACCACCGACGAGGAGCGG
>DASTBI010000061.1 GCA_035712145.1 Candidatus Eisenbacteria bacterium
GGGGCGCCCAACAGTCGCAGGGAATGTCGGTGGAGCTCGTCGACGCCGGCAGGCAGCTGCCGATCGCGTATCGGAATACGATCGCCAACATGATGGCGGAAGCCGAGGCGCTCAACGGCATCTTCGCCCCCGACGACATCACGCTGGCGTGGTATCGCGACAAGGGGGTGGCGTCGCTGCCGTATCCGCCGCCGGCCCCCGGCGCGAACGCCGTCTACGACCTCGACGAGTCGCTCGATCTCAGCGACGTCCAGCCGATGATCGCCAAGCCGTTCAGTCCCGGGAACGCCTTTCCCGCCGAGGAGGTGCAACGTGAGCACATCACGTTCGACAAGGCGATGATCGGCTCCTGCACCAACGGCAGCTACGACGACCTCTTGTCCGCGGCCCTGGTGCTCAAGGCCGCGCGGGAGCGGGGCACCAGGCAAGCGGCCAAGGAGTTCGTGATCTTTCCCGGGTCGGGAGGCGTGAAGCGTCAGATCGAGAACGCGGATCCCCGGCTGGACGGCGAGAGCATCGCGGATGTCTTCCGCTCGGTCGGCGGCCTCATCCGCCAGAGCTGGTGCGGGCCCTGCTTCGGCCAGGGTCCCGACTCGCTCAAGAAGGGCGAGCGCGCGATCACCAGCTTCAACCGCAACTGGACCAATCGCATGGGCGTCGGTGGCGAGGGCTACCTGGCGTCCCCGAGCGTGGTGGCGGCGAGTGCGTTGCTCGGGTACATGGGCCCGCCGAGCGAGCTGGGCCTCCACTGGGACGCGGAGGCCTTCGCGGTCTAGCTACAGGTTGCGTTCCTCGAGTCGCGCGACCATCGTCCCGTCGGAGCCGTACAGCTCGAGATTCCTGCCCACGATGCGATAGGACATCGTCCGCTCGAGCGCGTCGAAGAACGATCGCTCGATGGCCGATTGCTGGCACGGCATTCCGGTGGCGGCCAGCTGGCTGAATTTCAGCTTTCCTCCGTTGCCTGCGCGATAGCTTCCCGAGACGCGGTTGCAGCCACTGTAGCCCGTGACTTTCGAGAGCTTCGGGTCCAGCACGATCCAGGGCTCTTTCTGCTGTCCCGAGAGGACGACGGGTTTTCCGGCCACCACCGTCGGTCGCCAGCGGTTGTTGGGAAGCTCGAGCTGCACGGCTTTTTCCATGCAGATCTCGCTGGGTGACGCGCGGACGAAATTCTCCACCACCAAGGTGGGCTCCGGCCGGGCGCTCATCGCCACACGGCCATCGAGAGTCACGAACAGATCGGCGTCGGACTTTTTCTTCTTCTTCTGCGCGGCGTAGGCGCGCTCGAGATCGGCAAAGTCGCCTTCACGCGCGACCGTCCATTGGAGCCCCGACGCGCAATCGCTGAATCGCGCGACCTTGGCGACGTATTGGAACAGCCCTCTCAGCCGGACCCTCGGTTCCATCGCGAGTGGCTGGGGTGCGCGCTTCAGCTCGTAAGGCAGGTTCGAGACGATGTCACGGCCGTCCTGGTCCAGCTTGCGCAGCGTGTTCGAGTTCTTGAGCGACCAGTAGGTATTGGATCCTCCGCCGCTCAGCATCAGCGTGCGATGGTCGCTCGCCAGTGACCAGGCGCCGATCTCGTAGAAGCTCTCGTCACGACTCTCCTTGAGGTAAGTCGTGCGCTGCATGAAGGCGCCGTCTTCGAGCAGGTTGATCAGATACTGGATGCCCTTGCAGTCCGCGCAGGGCAGCACCCCGGTGAACGAGGCGGGCAGAGGAGCGAGCGTGGGGCGCACCTCGTGGGGAACGAGGCTCAGCAGAATCGATGCCTTGGCGCCATGCCCCTGGGTCAGGACAGGCTTGCTGCTGGTGAAGAGCAACTGATCGCCGTGATCGCGGATCGTGGCGCGTACGACGTAAGGGCGACTCTTGATGATGTCACTCTTGTCGTACTCGATTTTGAACTTGATGGGAGGCTGGCCGATGTTCTCCATCCGGACGCTGGACACGACTTCCGGCGATTCGGGCCGAGAAACGTCCTCCAGCGTGGCCTCGAAACGGGCGGTGGGTGAAAGCGCGATCTTCTCGCGATAGGTGGCGCTGCCGCTCAGGCGGGAGGTCGAGGCGGCCGCGGCCACCTCCAAGCCGCTCGAAAGCAAGAGGATGGCCGACCAGGCGACCGACCAGAGACCGGGGGATTTCATCAGCGACCTCGGTTCACGCACGGCGAGGAGCGCTTCGATCTTCACTCGACGGCTGCCCTCCGTCAACGGGGGTGAGTTCCCGATGGCAGACCTGGTCCAAGGCAAGGGAATCGACCTTGCCAGACCAGCCATCCAAAGCTCATCCTCGAAGGCCCCGTGAAGGCACATCTGGAGGTACCCATGCGTTTCCTCGCCATTGCGCTCGCGCTCAGTCTGGCGGCTGGAGCAGCCCAGGCCATGCCGAGCGGAAGCAAGCCTGACCCTCCTTCGTCCTCCTCCAATCCTTCGACGCCGTCCAGCAACCCGCAGGCCACGGGGCCGAGGGTCGACGCCGAGCGGACCTATGCGCTCGCCTACGACGAGGTCGCCAAAGGCAACAAGGAGCTCGCAGCCGGCAAGACGAAGAACGCCCAGAAGAAGTTCAAGAAGGCGCTGGGGTACGCGGAGAGCTCGACCTCGTACGACGCCAACTACTTCGAGGCATGGAACCTGGTCGGATATTGCGCGCGCAAGCTTGGCGACTACGACAAGGCCTTCACGGCGTACGACAAGAGCCTGGCCATCAATCCGGAGTATGCGCCGGCCCGGGAGTACCTGGGTGAGGCGTATCTCGAGAAGGGGAATCTACAAAAGGCCCACGAGCAGCTCGTGATTCTCGAGAAGAGCGGCGAGCACGATGAAGAAGCGAGCCGGCTGTTCGCCGCGATCGAGGCCTACAAGAAGGCGCATCCCGAAGCGGCCAGCGCCTCGGCACCGAGCGCCCCGGCCGCGGCCACGGCGCCGCCGGATTCGACTTCGGGCCGCTGACGCGTCGATTGCTCGCCTACGTCTTCTGGCACTGGAGGCTGCCCGAAGTCGATCGAGCCTCGTATGCGGGCAGGCTGGCTGCCTTTCACGAAGCCCTTCGGCGCTCGGCGCCGGAGGGCTTCGTCGCTTCGTGCGCGTTCCGTGCAGGAGCGGCGCCCTGGCTGCCGGGTGACGAGTCTTACGAGGACTGGTACGTCAGCGAAGGATCGTACGCGCTCGACGCGCTCAATGACGGCGCGGTGAGCGGGGACTGCCAGATCCCGCACGAAGCCGCGGCGCGCAGCGCTGCCGGCGGCATCGCAGGCCTGTACCGCCTGCGGCAGGGAAAGGACGCGGTGCGTGACGCCGCGTGGTCATGGTGGTTCTCGAAGCCCGCGGGCATGTCCTACGCCCAGCTCCACGATCGGCTCGAGCCGCTCGCGCGGATGCCGGGCGCAGGCCTGTGGGGAAGGCAGATGACGCTCGGCCCCACTCCCGAGTTCTGCCTGCTCGCGGCATCGAAGCCGGAGCTTCCGCCCTGGGAGGGGCTCGAGCGGCCGCTCGAGCGCATCTGGCCGACGACGGTGCAGGGTCTGCCGCAGGAATCGATGAGCTTCTGAAACCAGAACGGCCTCCCGATCCTCGAAGATCAGGAGGCCGTCAAGTTGCGGGGGTTACTTCTTGGTCGGCTGGGCCGGGCTGGCTTCGCTCGCCGGCTTGGCATCCGCGGTCGCCGGCGGCCGCCATCCCGCCTCGATGCCGATCGTGATGGCGACGTCATCGCCCAGCAGCGTGCCGCCCTGGTCCAGGGTCTGGTTCCAGGTAATGCCCCACTCCTTGCGATTGATGGTGGTCGTCGCTTCCCAGCCCGCCTTCTTGCCCATCGACTTCCCGCCCATGCCGAAGGGCCCCGAGCCGAGGTAGGTGACGTCCAGCGTGACCGGCTTGGAAACGCCGTGCATGTTGAGATCGCCGACCAGCTTGAAGTGATCCTTGTCGACGGGGATCACTTTCGTGCTCTTGAAGGTGATGGTCGCGAAGCTGTCAGCGTGGAAGAAGTTCTTGCTCCTCAGGTCGTTGTCGCGGCGCTCGTGGTTGGTGTCGATGCTCGAGGTCTTGATGGTGATATCCGCCGAGGAGTTGCCGAGGTTCTGCTCGTCGTACTGGATCGTGCCCTCCAGCTCGCGGAAACGGCCGGGCACCTTGGAGAAGATGTGGCGGATCGAGAAGCTGGCCGTCGAGTGGCTGGGATCGATGCGGTACGCCACCGGTTCCGCACCGGCGGTCATGGCCGTGAGGCCGAGAAGCAGCAGGCTCGCCGGGATGAGGCGGGCGGGCTTCATGGGGACTCCTTTCGAGGACTCTGGGAGGGGGATCGGGATCGGTAAGACGTTACCGAGGCACGACGCCTGCGGGCTAGCCCTTCGATGCGGCCGGGCATCGCCTTGACCCTGGACGGGCAAGGTTTTGCGAGGGCTTTACCACCTCCCGGTCGCGGCGGAATCAGAGGGTGCATGACGACTCCAGCAAGGGTTACTCTCGCCGGCCCGAATTCCGCGGGAGAGCCCATGCCTGACTTCGAACAACCCTCGACCGACGTCCAGGAAATCCTCGGCAAGCAGATCAGCCAGCTCGGGCTCAAGCTCGAAGGCTCGCCGGTCGAGCGCTTCGTTCATCAGCTCCATCGGGAGCTCCAGCGCAAGGGGCTCAAGCACTTCAAGCCGGTCTGCTATCTCACCGACGAGTGGGGCTGCCCGGACGGCCAGCCGGTGATCGGCATTCCCTTCTATCTCGCCGATCCCCAGCTCGCGCGCCTCGAGCGCGCCATGAACGATCTCGAAGACGAGCGCGAGATCATGATGTACCTCCGCCACGAAGCGGGGCATGCATTCAACTACGCCTACCGTCTTTACATCACCAAGGAGTGGCGCGAGCTGTTCGGACCGTACAACCGGCCCTATCGCGATCGTTACCGTCCGATTCCGTTCAGCCGGAAGTACGTTCGGCACATCGCCGGCTGGTACGCGCAGAAGCATCCCGACGAGGACTTCGCCGAGACCTTCGCCGTGTGGCTCACCCCGGCTTCCAAGTGGCGGCGCCGATACAAGGGCTGGCCGGCGATGCGCAAGCTGCGCTATGTTGATGGCGTCGTCCGTCGTGCAAGGGATCAGGAGCCCGTGGTCTCGACCGGTGATTTCGACATCACGGTCGAGGACATGAAGGTGACGGTGGAGAAGTTCTACCGCCGCCTGGCTCGGCAGAACGGCACCGGCGCCAACATCGCGCTCGAGTCGGATCTGTCGACCCTGTTCCTCGAGCGTGGGCGCAGGCGCAAGGGCATCCGCCCCGCGTGGGAGATGGTCGAGGAGCATCGCAAGACGCTCACCGACAAGATCACGTACTGGACGGGCGTGCCGCGCCCGACCGTGCGGGGCCTGGTGGAGCGGATCGTTCGGACGTGCCGCGATCACCAGCTCTTCGCGGAGGTCGGCCGCGAGCCGGCGTACCTGGTGGAGCTGACGGCGTACGGCACGACGTTGGCGATGAACTACCTCACGCGAGGCCGGTTCATCGACAAGTAGCGTCCGGGGCCACGGAACGGCCCTGACGAGGGGAGCGCGCTCTCGAGGAGGCGAGGACCGCCATGGCCAAGCTGCGAATCGGCGTTCTCTACGACTACTGGTGGGACGAGGACGAGGAGCGGGTCGAGGGAGAGCGTCCGAAGAAGAAATCCCCCGATGACGACGTGCAGGCCGTCTACGAAGCCTTGAGGAAGGCCGGGCACAACCCGGTCTTCGTGCGCATCGACGGCACGCGCGAGAGCCTCATCGAGCTCGCCCGCTCGCAGACCGACCTGCTCTACAACCTGGTCGAATCGTTTGCCGGGGACGACGGCCAGGACACCAACGTCGCGGGTTACCTCGAGCTGCTCGGACGGCGTTTCACGGGCTCGGGTTCTACCGGCCTCTATCTGGCGCAGGACAAGAACCTCGCCAAGAAGATCTTCACGTTCCACGGCATCCACACGCCGTACTTCAGCACCGTCTATCGCGGACGCACCGAGCACTCCCACGACATCCAGTTCCCGGTGATCGTGAAGCCGGCTCGCGAGGACGGTTCGATCGGCATCCAGTTCGGCGCGGTGTGCAACACGATCAAGGAGCTGATGGAGCGAATCGACTACATCCACGCCGAGTTCGACAGCCCGGCGCTGATCGAGGAGTACATCGAGGGTCGCGAGCTCTACGTCGGCGTGCTGGGCAACGACAAGCCCGAAGCGCTTCCCGTGGTGGAGCTGGATCTGTCGAAGCTGCCCGAGGGCACGCCCAAGATCGCCGGCTCCGAAGTGAAGTGGGAGGAGGAGACCGAGGCCTACAAGAAGACCAAGCCGTTCTTTCCGGACGACCTCTCGGACGATGTTGTGGTGAAGCTGCAGGAGACGGCCGTCCAGGCCTTCTCTGCGCTGCAGCTTCGCGACTATGGACGCATCGATTTTCGACTCGCCAAAGACGGCAAGGTCCACGTGCTCGAGGTGAATCCCAATCCGTACCTGCACCCGACCGCCGAGTTCTCGATGGCGGCGAAGAAGTCGGGCCGGAGCTACGTGGAGACGATCGGCGAGATCGCCGACCTGGCCATGGCGAGGTACGCCGCGGAGAGCTGAGCATGGCCCGTCGCTCGCTCGTTGTGATCACGGTCGTGCTGCTGGCCTGCAGCGCCTGTGGCCGTAGCCGTCAGGACTCCGGTTCCGCACCGCCCGATACCGTCGCCACGACCTCGGAATCCTCGCTGGGTTCACGGGTGAGCGTCGCGACCGATCCCTATCTTCGAGTCATGGCACCGAAGCTGCGTGACTGGGCCGAGCGCTGGCGCGGAGTGATGCCGGGCTTCACGCTCGATTCTCTGTATCGCGAGGCCGGCGCCTATCCCGTGGGCTACCGCCGCGCCACGACCTCCGCCGACCTCGAGCGTGCGCGCGTCTTCGGACAGCTCTCGCCTGATTCCAAGCGCATCGTGGAGCCCGACATGTATCGGCAGAAGTCGGACGGAGAGTGGGAGCTGCGTCCCGAGCCCGATGCCGCGCCCGCGATCATCGACCTCCGCGACGACTCGCTCACCGTCGTCACCGTGACTGGAACGTCGGGCGGTTTCGAAGACGCGTTCTGGATCGATCGAGATCACATCGTATTGGTCGGCTATGGCGAGCGTGAGTACGAGCCATGGAGCGGCGGAGGCGATCTCTGGGTGCTCGATCTGCAGAACAAACGGTTGACGTACTACCACACACCGGATGTGGCGAAGGATCTGTTCGATCGTTACGTGCGTGGAAGCGAGGCGGCGCAGCGGGATCGCATTCGCCGCGCGGCGCCGCT
>DASTBI010000062.1 GCA_035712145.1 Candidatus Eisenbacteria bacterium
AGCGATCGAGCTGCGTTGACGGGTCGCACGCTGGCAGGCTCGACTGCGGCTCTGGTACTAATCCGTCGTGAGGACTTGGGAGCGAATGCGGTCTGGTGGCCGCCGCGGACTTCAAATCCGTCGGTCGGGCGTCTTTGACGTCCGAGGTGGGTTCGATTCCCACGCGTTCCCGCCACTTCTGGCCCTTTCCATCGCGCTCCTGGTGGGCGCTGGAGCCAGAGCGGCTGGCGCTCAGGGGGCGACGGCCCGACCCGCCGCTCCCGACAGCTCCGTGGGTCCTACAGCTCCCGTGCCGAGCTTCCAGCCGGCCCCGCCGGACACCGGCGGACCGATCTTCCGCGTCGTTCCGGATACCTCGGCCGACCACTCGGAAGCCGAATCCGAGCGCGTGCTGGAAGAAGCCGCGCAGCGGCGCCGCGAGCTGGCGAGCAAGTCGAAGGCGAAGCCTTTCAGCGAGCCGCGCTACGTGATGCTGCGCTCAGCCTTGCTGCCGGGCTGGGGCCAGCTCTACAACGGCGCCTGGCTCAAGGCGATCGGTGTCGCCGCGGGTGAGATCGGACTCGCGGTCGGGATCTATCAGGACGAGAAGGAGCTGGACCGTCTTTCGAAGGAGGCCGACGCGGCGCTGGAGGCCGGCCTCGAGGACGAGTACTTCGAGGCGACCACGGCCTACAACGAACGGTTGAACCAATCGATACGGCGCCGCTGGTTCCTGGGTGGACTGCTGGCATACGCGCTGGCCGACGCCTACGTGGACGCTCACTTCTCCAGATTCGACGTCCAGTTCGATGCGCCCCGCACCACCGGGGGCGGAAAGAGCGATTTCGGCGGGCGCCTGCGCCTGAGGTGGTCCTTTTGAGCGATCGACGGCTCTCCCTGATTCGCAACTTCTGCATCGTCGCGCACATCGACCATGGCAAGAGCACGCTGGCCGACCGGCTGCTGGAGATCACCCACACGCTGACGCCTCAGCAGATGCGCGAGCAGGTCCTGGACGACATGGACCT
>DASTBI010000063.1 GCA_035712145.1 Candidatus Eisenbacteria bacterium
CGCCTGGACTGAGACTCCCACATCCGTTTCGGACACTCGGCCTTACGGGCCGGTGAGGAGACCGAAACTTGCTCCGCACCGTATCTCACGGCGTTCAGCGGGGCAAGCGTTTGCCGCGTTTTCCACATCGAGGAGCGCGGAGTCGATACCTGGTGAGCGGGCGAACTCGCCGCAGCACTCCTCGACAGGTCGGGCCGATCGTTTTTCCAGATTCCAGACAAGCCCCCGTCCTTCGGTTGATCAGCCCCGAAGGCCGGCCCAACGTGAAGATCGGCGCCAACGAGCGAGGATCGGGATTGGGACTCGGCGGCGAGGACGATCCGACTACGTCCAGATCACCGGGGCGTCAGGAACTGCCGCATCCACGCGCGTACTCCCGAGCATGAGGCAGAAGAGAAATCCGGCCAGACCTGTGGCCGAGGCGGAGTGAGATCCCGATCGTGTCATGGCGCCTCCGGTGGGTGCGGTGCGATCACCGCTTGGCGCCATCGTCGGCGGGCCGCAGGACTGGGGAGCGACCTGTGGGACGGCTCCGCCGTACGAAGGGACGAATTTCCGCGGCGGGCGACTCTTGCACACCAAATCTTCAACACCACCCGTCTTACAACGTGCGGCCATCCGAGGCGGCTGCGGAATGACAGGCCACAAGCGGGCGCATTCGACCGTCCAGCGGGATGCGAATCCACGCTCACGCCTCGCGCAGGCATGGCATGCATGGTGCTCGGCTAGTCCTTTGCCCCCACGGAAAGCGAGGTGAACGGTGATGGAGAGATGCCCGGTTTGTGGAATGGAAGTCAATCCCAAGGAAGGTCCGCTGCAGGAGAGCTATCAGGGCAAGACCTATTACCTCTGCTCCGAAGAATGTCAGCAGGAGTTCAACCAGGAGCCGCAGCGGTACGTCGGCCAGAAGGTGCGCTAGCCGTGGCGCGCCAACGCGCCACTCGGACGAACGGCCGTTCGAGGAAAGTGCGCTATGCCGTCGTCGGTCTCGGCTTCATCGCCCAGCGGGCAGTGCTGCCGGCGTTCGATCGTGCCGACGAGAACTCCGAGCTCGCCGCGCTGATTT
>DASTBI010000064.1 GCA_035712145.1 Candidatus Eisenbacteria bacterium
ACCAGCTCGCCGCGCCGGACGATGAAGACGTTCTCGACCGAGCCTTCGCACACGTGGCCGGCCTCGTTGAGCAGCAGGGTCTCATCGAACCCAGCGAGCACGGCGTCCGTCTTGGCCAGCGCGGAGTTCACGTACGAGCCGGCGAACTTGCCGCGGGGAGGGATGGAGTTGTCCGAGACCCTCCGCCACGAAGAGAAGCAGACGTGCGCGCCATCGCGGCGATCCATGAACTGCGTGGGGAACGCGGCGATTCCGACGCGCGGGGTCAGGTCGTGCAGGCGCACGCCGAGGCTCTCGTCGCCGTAGAAGGCGATCGGCCGGATGTAGACGTCCTGCTCGAGACCCTCCTTGCGCAACAGGTCGATCACGCCGCGGGTGAGGTCGTCGACCGAAAAGGCGAGGTCCATGCGCAGCAGGCGAGCCGAATCGCGGAAGCGACGGAAGTGGTCCTCGGGCCGGAACACGAACAGCTGGCGCTCGTCCTCGTTCCAGAAGGCACGGACGCCGGCGAAGAGGCCGGTCCCGTAGTGGAGCGCGTGAGTGAGCAGTCCAAAGCGGGCGTCTGCGTAGGGGAGGATCTTCCCATCGAGGAAGGCCCAGGTCGGCAGGGCCGAAGTTGTAGCCAATCCAGTGTCCGGTTTGTTGATCATCGAGCGCCCCCTTGCGATTAGTACTGGCTCCAGGACCAGAATGGGGCCTATCATGGGAGCCAATCAATAGCCAATCAGACCAAAGTGGACTGGGGAGTTCATGGCTACGAGGCGATTCCGGGAGCTTCTGGGCGAGTGGAAGGGGGGAGAGGGCCCCCTCTATCAGCGGCTGGCCGACGCCCTCCGCGAAGCCATGGAGCGCGGAGAGCTGGCCATGGGGACGCGACTTCCGGCCCAGCGACAGCTCGCCGAGATGCTGGGGGTGAGCCGCACCACCGCGGTCCTGGCCTACGACCGCCTGGTCCAGGAAGGCTGGCTCGAGAGCCGCGAGGGCAGCGGGACGACCGTCCGCCGCGGACCAAGCCGAGTGCTCGCGGTTCGCGGAGGCGCGGCCGCGGTGATGGGCTCACGCAACGAAGTCTTCCGTGGATTGGTGGTGCACACCGGAGCCGACATCGAGTTCCACGGCGCGCACTTCGAGGGAATGCCGGAGGTGTTCGAGAGGCTGTGGAACGAGTCGCGGGCCGACCTGTCGGAGCTGCTCCAGGGACATGGCTACGTGCCGCTCGGGCTGCCTTCGCTCCGCGAGGCGATCGCCGCGCACCTCGAGCGCTCGGGACTGCCGACGCGCCCCGATCAGGTCCTGGTCACGAGCGGTGCACAGCAGGCGATCTCGCTTCTCGCCAATCTGATGATCGAGCCCGGCGATCGCGTGGTGCTCGAGGATCCGACGTATCTCGGGGCGATCGATGCGTTCACCGCGTTCGGAGCCCGACTCGAGGGCGTGGCGTCCGGTGCATTCGGCGTCCAGGTCGAAGCGCTGCGCGAAACCGTCGCGCGGGTCGCGCCGCGCGCGGTCTACCTGGTTCCCACCGGGCACAACCCCACGGGTTCGATCCTCCCCGAGTCGGAACGACGCGAAGTGGCACGAATCGCCGAAGGCTCTTCATCGATGTGGATCGAGGACCTGGCGCTCGCCGATCTCACGCTCGAAGGTGAGCCGCCCGCGCCGCTCGCGGCGCTGGCGCAAGGCGCGTTGTGGCTGACCGTCGGCTCGCTGAGCAAGCTCTTCTGGGGAGGGCTTCGCGTGGGTTGGATTCGCGGCCCGGAAGCGGTGATCACCCGCCTCGCCCGCCTCAAGGTGGTGACCGACCTCAGCGGGTCGATCGTTTCGCAAGCGGTGGCGGTCCGTGTGCTCGAACACGCCGGCGAGCTGAGGGAGACTCGCCGTCGGCAGGCGCGCGAGCGGCTCGATCACACATCACGTTTGCTCGCGCGGCATCTGCCGAGCTGGAAATTCCGGCGCCCTGCCGGCGGCCTTTCGCTGTGGCTGCAGATCCCGTTCGGTGACGTCGCCGAGCTGGCCACCCTGGCGCGCCGCCGAGCGGTGGCGATCGTTCCGGGAACGTCCAACTCTCCGACCGGCCGCTTCCACGATCACCTGCGGCTCCCGTTCGTCAGCAACCCCGGTCAGATGGCGGAGGGGATCGAGCGCCTGGCGGCGGCGTGGGAGGAGTACTCCGCCGAGCGGCGGGACGATCGCCGCGCCATGGGCGTCGTGGTGTGACGACCGTGGCTCGCTGACCCACCCCGGGCGCCGACATCCTCCTTGACGGACCCGGAGCTGCCGACTAGTTTGGTCACTCAAACCTGAGTCCCATTGCCCTAAGTGGAGGTTTGATGGCCAAACCCAATGCGGCGCGCAGCGTGCGAGAGCCGTCGGCGAGCACCGAGCACTACCTGCGCGCGATCCTCGAGCTCCGCGAGGAGCGCGGCTACGCGCGGGTCGTGGACATCGCAACTCGCGTGGGCGTGACGAAAGGCAGCGTGTCGCTCGCCCTCGGGCAGCTCGCCGAGCGTGGCCTGGTGAAGTTCGATGCCGCCCGCTTTCCCGTCCTCACGCCGACCGGCCGCCGCGTGGCCGCCGACGTGCGCAGTCGCTACACGATCGTGCTCGCCTTCCTGACCGAGATCATGGGGCTGTCGCCCGAACGGGCCTCCGCCGAGGCCTGCCGCTGGGAACACGTCGTGAGCCACGAGGTCGCGGATCGCCTCCTCGACTTCCTGCGATTCGCGGCCGAGCGCCCGGAGTTCATGGGGGAGCTGGAAACGTTCCACGGCTTCCACCGGCGCTGCAGCGCGGATGCTCGCTGCGCGACGTGCGCGATGCGCGGCCCGGTCGAGTCGTACTGCAGCATCGTCGAACCTCTCGAACTGCCCAAACGCGAGGCGTGAGTCGGTCGCATCCGCAACTCGACCTCTCGCCGAGCTGGCCTGAACCACTTCCAGCGCTCGCCGAATCACCTTGGATCTGAGGAGCCCCAGGAACTCATGACTTGTTCGTGTCGCCGTGCGTGCACTCCGTTACTCACGCTGTGGTTGCTGCTGCTCGTCCAAGCTCCGAAGCTCGCTCACGCGGCAACAGCCGACTCCGACGCCGTTCGCGACTCGATCCTGGACCGCCCGCCGGTTCCCATCCCGGCGATCGAGGTGGTCGCCAAGCGCCAGTACCGCGCGCTCCGCACGACGACGCTCACGAAGACCGACACGCCACTGCGCGACGTTCCGCAGTCCATGAGCGTGATCACCCGCGACCTGATCGCCGACCAGCAGATGTCCAGCCTGGCCGACGTCGTGAGGTACGTCCCTGGTGTGACCATGGGACAGGGCGAGGGCAATCGCGATCAGCCGACGTTCCGTGGAAATGGCGGCAACGGCGACCTGTTCGTGGACGGCGTGCGAGACGACGCCGAGTATCTGCGCGACCTCTACAACCTCGAGCGCGTCGAGGTGCCGCGCGGCTCGAACGCGATGATCTTCGGTCGCGGCGCGGGAGGCGGGCTGATCAACCGCGTGACCAAGGTGGCCGGCTGGGGGACTCCCCGCGAAGTGTCGCTCGGGGGCGGCGAGCACCAGAGCTTTCGCGCCGCGACCGACGTCGGCGCGACGTTCGGTCACGGGCTGGCAGGGCGCGTCAACGGCATGGTCGAGAGCTCGGACAGCTACCGGAGCCAGGTGCATCTCGAGCGCTACGGCGTGTCGCCGACGGTCACGATCCCCCTCGGCAAGCAGACCCAGGTTCGTGCCGCGTACGAGCTGTTCCACGACGACCGCACCGCCGACCGGGGCATTCCGTCATTCGACGGCGAGCCGTTCGACACCGAACCGTCCACGTTCTTCGGCGATCCGACGATCAGCTGGTCGCGCGCCACGGTGAACTCCGGCAGCGCGACGCTCGAGTACGCGACGCCGTCCGGATTCAAGCTGCGCAATCTCGCGCGCGTCGCCGGCTACGACAAGATGTATCAAAACGTCTATCCCGGAGCCGTGAACCCGGCGGGGACATTGGTCACGATCCAGGCCTACAACAACCGGATGGATCGTACGAACGTGTTCAACCAGACCGATCTCACCTACGAACTGAAGACCGGATCGGTGAGCCACGTGCTGCTCGGGGGAGGCGAATTCGGCTGGCAGTCCACCGATGCGCTCCGGCATACCGGCTACTTCCATGACTCGACGACCTCCGTGCAGGTCCCGGTGAGCCATCCGCTCACCACCGGCACGCCGGTCACGTTCCGCCAGAGCGCAACCGACGCCGATGCGCACACGCGCGTGCTGGTGGGTAGCGCCTACCTGCAGGATCAGGTCGCATTCGCGCCGTGGGCGCAAGCCGTCGCCGGCGTGCGCTTCGACCACTTCGACATCGACTACCACAACAACCGGAACGGCACCGACCTCGCCCGTACCGATCGCGAGATTTCGCCTCGGCTCGGCGTCGTGCTAAAGCCCCTGTCGTCACTGTCCGCCTATGGCAGCTATGGCGTCTCGTTCCTGCCCAGCTCGGGAGCGACCTTCACGTCGCTCAACGTCACGACCCAGACGCTCGAGCCCGAGCAGTTCACGAATTACGAGGTCGGCCTCAAGTGGGAGGGCGGCTCGCAGTCGGTGACGCTGGCGGCATACCAGCTCGACCGCGAGAACACGTCCGCGCCGGACCCGCTGGACCCCACGCACACGATCCAGACCGGCAGCCAGCGCAGCCAGGGGCTCGAGCTCGGCGTGAGCGGCAACGTCACCTCGCACTGGCAGGTGTTCGCGGGCGCGACCCTGCAGGACGCCGAGATCACGAGCCGGACCACCCAGGCGCTCGCCGGAGCCACCCCCGCATTGACGCCGCGCCACACGGTCTCGCTCTGGAACCGCTACGAGCTCGTGCGGGGCCTCGCCCTCGGACTCGGCGTGCTCCACCAGGCGGAAATGTTCACGGCCGTCGACAACGCAGTCACGCTGCCCGCGTTCACGCGCGCCGACGCCGCCGCCTTCGCACGCCTGAACGAGCGGGTGGCGCTGCAGGTCAACGTCGAGAACCTGTTCGATAGGGGCTACTACGCGACCGCGCACAACAACAACAACATCACTCCCGGCGCGCCGCGGACCTTCCGGATCGGAGTGCATTCGAGGTACTGACGGGGTGCACCACTGAATCCCGTTCCGCGAGCTACCAGCGGATCGCCACCGCCCCCCAGGCGAATCCCGCGCCGAACGCCGCCAGCACCACCAGATCTCCAGACTTGATGCGGCCCGCGGCCCGGGCCTCGGCGAGCGCGATCGGGATGCTCGCGGCGGTGGTGTTCCCGTAGCGGTCGATGTTCTGGAATACCTTCTCGGAAGGGAGTCCCAGTCTCTCAGCCACGGCATCCGAAATTCGCTGATTGGCCTGGTGCGGCACGACCAGGGCGACGTCCTCGAGCGAGTGCCCCGCTTTCTTCAGCGCCTCGAGGATGGCCTCCGGGAATCGAGTCGTCGCGTGCTTGAAGACCTGGCGCCCGCTCATGCGTGGATACTGGCGGCCTTCGGCGATCATCTCCGGCGTGATGCGGCCCATCACCTTCGAGGAAGGCACCTCGGCCCAGAGCTCCTGCGCGTACTTGCCCTCGCTGTGGAGCACGGATGCGAGCACGCCACGATCATCGCCGCAGGGCTCGATGACGACGGCTCCCGCGCCATCGCCGAAGAGGACCGCCATGTCGCGGCCGGCCGTCGAGAGATCCAACCCGGTGCTTTGCACTTCGGCGCCCACCACGAGCACGCAGCGGTTCTGCTCGGCACGTACCAACGCATCCGCCAGGGTCACGCTATAGACGAATCCGCTGCAGGCATTGTGAACGTCGAGCGCTCCGATGGTGGACAAGCCCAGGGCGTCCTGCAGGAGCGAGCCGCATCCGGGAAAGAAGTAGTCGCGCGTCGTCGAGGCGAAGATGATGAAGTCCAGGTCGCTCGGTTCGCGCCCGGCATCCTCCAGCGCGCGGCGTGTCGCCTGAACCGCCAGGTCGGTGGTCCCGGTTCCTGGATCGACGAAGTGTCGCTCGCGGATGCCCGTACGCTCGACGATCCACGCGTCGCTCGTGTCCATGAGCTTCTCGAGATCGTGATTCGTGACGACCCGTGGCGGGACGTGAAAACCCACACCTGTGATGCACGATCTCATGGAGGCGGGATCCTACCATTGCGCCGGATCCGGTCGGCACGCGCTCGGGCGCGAACCGATGCGTTGGTCCGGAGACCAAGCGCAGTGGAGTCTCCCGTCAGCGCTGGCGCATCGGCGCCAGCCCGAGCTTGCTGTTGAGCCAGCGAACCAGCGGGAGCATGCGCTCGAAGTCCTCGGCGAGCGTCGAGGTGAGGCGCGAGCTGGTGACCTGTGCGTCGGTCAGTCGGCGCCCGATGGTGAAGGACTGGAACCGCAGCCAGCGTGCAGCAGGATGGTCGTCGCAATAGCCGCGCGGCATGCCCTTGAGCATCTCTTCATCGGTCATCCGGCCGAAGCGCTTGACGAGGGTGGGGGCCTCGGCGATCCGCTCGAAGCCCTTCGGATCGCCGGCGATGGCGCTTCTGAACTTGTTCAAGGCCGGTCGAGGTGGCATCCAGCATCCGCCGCCGACCATGGAGTTCCCCGGCTCGAGGTGGAAGTAGAAGCCCGCGCCGCCCCCGTGAGCCTCCCGCCCGACCTTCGACGAGCCTCGGGCGTGGAAGAACCAACAGGCTGCGTGCGTCTTGTAGGGTGACTTGTCGCGAGAGAATCGGACGTCGCGGTGGATGCGGAAGACCGATCGCTTCGGATCACCCGTGATCTCGGGGGCGAAAGAGCCGAGCCGAAGATCCATTTCCTCCACCAGGTCGCCCATCGGCTGCTTCACGTCCCGCTCGTAGTCTTCGCGATGCGCCTCGAACCAGGACTTGTGATTGTGGCGCGAGAGGCCGCGTAGAAAGTCCAGCGACTCGCGGGAGAAGAGGGCCATGGATCAGATTCCCATGCCGGCGAGCTTCTGAACGACCTGCGCCATCAGGCTGGTCACGTCCGGGTGTGAGACCTCGAAGCGAGTGATCGATTCCTCGAGCCGCTCGATCAGCGACCGGTGGTGATGGGGTGGGAGTCGGCCGGATTGGCGGAGGGATTCGAGATCGACGGAGAGTCGTGTCAGGAGCTCCCGGTCGTCATCGCTGAGCCCGGGATCCTGGAGCTTGCTGCGGAGTCGCGTCAGCAGTTCGGCGGTCTGATCGTCCATGGACGGGAGTCTATACATTCCGCCTGACGAACTGAATGCTCTACGTCCCCTGCGAGCTCCCGTACGCGGGCAACTCGACGACCGGCTCCTTTGGGCGAGTTCCGGCGACGAGGATCCAAAGAGACAGGGCGTTCGCCAACGCGAGCCCTGAGTAGACAATCGCGGTCCCAGTGAGCACGGACCACCCACGCGTCAGCGCCTGAAGAACCATCACGCCTTCACGCTCGCCCGCAGCCAGAATGTGAGGCGCGGCCAGATCCACGAGCTGGCCGAACAACTCGGCGCCGAGGACGGAGGCCGCGATGAGCGAGCACTGGACGATCACGAGTCTCGTGGACTCCAGCCGGAACCGGCGGCTCCTCGTCGCCATGAGGAGAAGAAGCAGCGGCGGCACCGCGATCAGGAAGACGCCAGCCATCGCTTCGAGGAAGGGGACCAGTAGCACAGCAGCCGCAGGCAGCAACAGCAGCCCAATTCCGTCGGACTCCCTGATCCGCTCCACGCCGCCGAAGCGCTGGATGATCGCGAGCACTTCGCTCCACAATTGGATCAGCCTCCCGGACTGAAAGAAGGCGATGGAGGGGAGCACGAGCATTGGGATGGACGCGGGAGCGAGCCATTGCAGGCGAAGCGATTCGTCGTCCTCTCCCCACGTGGACTCAAGACCTGAGCGCGCAGCCACGACCTTGAGGACGGTGCCGCCAACGAAGAAGATCAGGCACACGCTCGCGCCAAGGATCAGCGGCTGGACCGCCCAATCGGGCGTTCCTCTCTCTTGAGAGACCGCGATCGCGCTGCCGACCGCCGCCACGATCGCCAGGCACTGGATCATGGCTACGGTGCTCACCAGCCCGAAAACCAGCGCGATCAAGCGCTCGAGGAGAATCTGAATCACCCGCATGGCGGGGTTATCGGCCGGACCAGGGAACGACAAGAGCCGCAGGTTCGAATCGAGGGAGTGAGGCTCGTTCGGGCTCAGTCGCCAGCCACGAAGATCGTCATGATCCAGCGGTCGCCCCGATGCTCGAAGAAGGC